>NZ_JBAKHE010000007.1:0-255621 GCF_049065885.1 Brucella sp. IR068
TGCAAAGGGTTCTGCTTTTTTACGAACGAAAGTTCCTGCCGGGCACGACCCAACCTCTTTGCAGCCGTCAGTGCGGTGTTGCATTCACCCCAATGACAAACGAGGCCGGAACGAAGTTTACCGTTCCGGCCTCAAATGTATAAGCCGGGTCAGAACCCGGCTTTTACATCTGCGGCTTAGGCAGCGGCAGATTTTGTGTGAGCGCGTATCAGGCGACCAAGCCGCTTGATGCCTTCATCGATCATCTCGTCATTGGCGCAGGAATAGCTGAGGCGCAGTGTATTGGCTCCGCTGCCGTCAGCAAAGAAAGCGCGGCCCGGAACGAACGCGACTTTTTCGCTATCGATGGACGCGGCAAGCAGTGCAGCTCCATCCATGCCTTCCGGCAACGTGACCCAGACGAACATGCCGCCCTCAGGCTTCGTCCAACTCGTGGTCTCCGGCATATATTTCGCCAGCGCTTCGAGCATCTTGTCGCGACGGTGCTTATAAACCCTGTGCAGCTTCGCTACCTGAGCATCGAAGCCACTGCTGGCAACGCGCTGAATGGCGATCTGGTTGATCGTGGAAGAGTGAAGGTCCGCTGCCTGCTTCATCAGAACAAGCTTGCGAATAACCGGCTTCGACGCCACCACATAGCCGACGCGCAGGCCCGGAGCCAGCGTCTTGGAGAAGGAACCGCAATAGATGGTGCGGGTCTTCTCGATATCGCCGCCGTTACGGGCAATGTCGAGTGCCAGGATCGGCGAAATCGCATCGCCATTGTAGCGAAGATACTGGTAAGCCGCGTCCTCGATCACCGGAATGTCAAGTTCATCCGCCTGTGCGAGCAGTTTCTCGCGGCCAGCAAGATCGACGGTTTCGCCCGTCGGATTGCTGAAATCGGCAGACAGATAAGCGAACTTCACCTGACCGCCAGCTTTTTCCGCTGCCTGCGCATAGGATTCCGGCGTGCGATTGCCCTTGATCGCCAGTATATCGTAATTGGGCTCGTAAGCGTTGAAGGCCTGGAGCGCGCCGAGATAGGTCGGTGCGGTCACGAGCGCCGTGTCGGCAGGCGACAGGAACAGCTTGCCCAGATAGTCGAGCGCCTGCTGGGAACCCGATGTGATGAACACATTGTCTTCCGTGCAGGGAATGCCGATCTTGGCAAGCTCACCGACGAGCCAGGTGCGCAGCGGCTTGTAGCCTTCCGAAATGGAATATTGCAGCGCTGCATTGGCTTCGGGACCGGTAAGAATATCCTTATAGGCGGCCTGGAATTCGTCATGCGGGAAAAGCGCCGGATCAGGAATTCCGCCCGCAAACGAAATAATATCGGGCCGTTCCAGAAGCTTCAGCAGTTCGCGGATTTCTGATGCGCGCATACGTTTCGAGCGCGTTGCAAATACATTTTCCCAGTCCAACACGGGAAATCTCCTCAATTAGACTATCCGTAGATTTTACGGAACTTGTAATAGCGAAGTCTCCTCAGAACTTGGCTATTGGATGTGAAGCTCTAGCGCACTTTTCGGCAGACGAGAACAGCTTTTCCCATGCTTCTATGGAATAAAGATATTCGGAATTGTTTTGGGCCTTTAAGTGCATGAAACGAAAAACTGGCGCAGAATTTGAGTTCTTTTCGTTCGCAACGAACGCATAAGCCTTCTGGGACGCCAACTATTAAGGGGGCGCATGAAACGCCCCCTTGATCGAACAATGGAAGCTGAAGTCTCTTAGTTGCGAGCCTTGTCCACGAGCTTGTTCTTTTCAATCCACGGCATCATTGCGCGCAGCTTGCCGCCCACTTCTTCGATCTGGTGAGCATCGTTCATGCGGCGGATACCCTTGAAGCGGGCAGCGCCGGCCTTCCACTCCTGCATCCAATCCGATGTGAACTTGCCCGTCTGGATGTCTTTGAGGACGCGCTTCATTTCAGCCTTGGTTTCGGCAGTGATAATGCGCGGGCCGGTCACGTACTCGCCCCACTCGGCCGTATTCGAGATCGAGTAGTTCATGTTGGCGATGCCGCCTTCGTAGATCAGGTCCACGATCAGCTTCATTTCGTGCAGGCACTCGAAATACGCCATTTCCGGCGCATAGCCAGCTTCGACCAGAACTTCAAAGCCTGTACGGATCAGTTCGACCACGCCGCCGCAGAGAACAGCCTGTTCGCCGAACAGATCGGTTTCGCACTCTTCCTTGAAAGTGGTTTCGATGACGCCCGAACGACCGCCGCCGACGCCCGAAGCGTAGGAGAGCGCCAGATCGTGCGCGTTGCCCGACGCATCCTGGTGAATGGCGATGAGGCAAGGTACGCCGCCACCCTTCTGATATTCGCCGCGAACCGTATGGCCCGGGCCCTTTGGCGCGATCATCACGACGTCAACCGACTTCTTTGGCTCGATGAGGCCGAAATGGACATTGAGGCCATGGGCGAAGGCGATAGCAGCGCCATCACGAAGATTGTCGTGAATGTGCTCCTTGTAGATGTCGGCCTGCAACTCGTCAGGCGTTGCCATCATCATGAGGTCGGCCCACTTGGCGGCATCGGCAACATTCATCACTTCGAAGCCGTCAGCCTGTGCCTTCTTCGCAGTCGCAGAACCTTCACGAAGGGCCACGCGCACGTTAGCGGCACCGGAATCCTTGAGGTTCAGCGCATGGGCACGGCCCTGGCTGCCGTAACCGACGATAACCACCTTCTTCGACTTGATCAGGTTAACGTCTGCATCCCGATCGTAGTAAACGCGCATTTCCTTATTCCCTTCGTTCAGATTGTTCTTCGGCTTTCTCGCGTCCGCCGATGTGATTAGGCCCCGTAGAGGGCAAAAAACTGCTTGGTGGCGCGCCGGGCGTCCCGGATGACCACGTCGTCAGTCAGTTCCAGATGGTCGCCAAGCAGCAACCGTATTTGCATGTCCCGGACGACGAGCCCGAAAAACGTGCGAAATGCCTCATCAATATCGTCGAAGGTCAGCAAACCGGCCTCCTGCCCCATATGCAGAATGGGCTTGAGGCGCTTGGCCATGGCCACAGGGCCGTTGGCCAGGACGATATCGCCCAATGCGGATTTTGCGGACGCTGCGTGGCTCACCGCGAGGCGGTTCAGAGCAATCGAGGTCTTCCCCGACAGCACCAGAAGCCAGTCGCGCGCGAAATGCTCCAGACTGGAAAACAGGGACTCCGCATCGAGCTTCTCACGCGTCAGCGGCACAACGCGAACCTTCGAGGCCTGCCAGCGAACCATCGCGGTCAACAGACCATCGCGGTCACCAAACCATTTGTAGAGGCTTTCCTTCGAGCAGTTGGCGGCACGCGCAATACTTGCCGTCGTCAAAGCGCGGTCCCCGCCTTCCACTAGAAGGCGCAACGCCTGCTCCAGAACATCGTTCTGACGCGGCGAAAGAGCCTGCTGCTTTTGAGCCTGCAATTCGTCGCTGGTATCAGTCACGGGTCTTTCCTCCACCTTGTACCGTACGGTACGGTTCCCCAATTCATAATTATTGTTCCCGCCACGGTCAAGCGTGTTTTCGAAAATTACAGTTCGCTACTGCAGAATTCAGTTCGGTGCGCATAGAACGCAAAAAGCGCCCTCCCGAAGCCGGGAAAGCGCCTTGGAAAATTGTCGGCTCAAGCAGGTTTAGAGGTTTACCTGCGTTCCAATTTCCACCACTCGACCTGTCGGTATCTGGAAATATTCGGTTGCGTCTGATGCCGTGCGCGCAAGCAGGATGAACAGCTTGTCCTGCCAGAGCGGCAGGCCGGAATGCGCGGATGCCTTGAGTGACCGGCGCGACAGGAAGAAAGACGTGGTCATGATGTCGAATTTCCAGCCGAGCTTGCGACAGATGCCGAGCGCCCGCGGGATGTTAGGCTGTTGCATATAGCCGAAAGTGAGCGTCACCTGCATGAAGCGCTCGTTATATTGGGACACCCGTGCCCGGTCGGCACTCGAAACCCATGGCTTCGAGGCGGTCACAACCGTCAATATGACATTGTTTTCGTGCAGAACCTTGTAGTGTTTCAGGCTATGCATGAGGGCGGTCGGAGCGCTTTTTGGGTCGCCCGTCAGAAAAACAGCCGTACCCGGCACGATGGTAGGCGGACGCTTGGTCATTTGCTGGACGATCAGGTCCAGCGGAACTTCAGCCTTGCGGGTCTTGTGAAACAGGTGCCGCGTTCCCCGCACCCAGGTCCACATGATGAGGACCAGCACCACTGCGATACCGATCGACGCCCACCCGCCTTCGTGAACCTTGATGATGTTCGCACTGAAAAACATGATGTCGATGATAAGGAAGCCGAGAATAAATGGCAGGGCGCGGCTTACACGCCAGTTCCAGATACGAGTCATCACGATATAGAGCAGAACCGTCGTCACCAGCATGTTACCGGTGACGGCAATGCCATATGCCGCCGCAAGATTGCTGGATTTCTCGAAACCGAGCACCAGAATGACCACTGCCAGCCCCAGAAGCAGGTTGACGCGCGGGATATAAATCTGGCCGTGCAGCTTTTCCGAGGTGTGCTGGATTTCCAAGCGGGGAAGAATGTTGAGCTGAACGGCCTGACGCGCCACGGAGTAGGCGCCGGTAATAACCGCCTGGCTCGCTATCACGGTCGCAGCGGTGGCAAGCAACACCATGGGCAGGAGTGCGAAACTTGGCATCATTTGGAAGAACGGCAGCGCAGCCGCTTCACCGTGAGAAAGAATGAACGCAGCCTGCCCGAAATAGTTGAGCAGCAGGCATGGGAAAACGATCCAGAGCCATGCACGGACAATGGGCTTGCGCCCAAAATGGCCGAGATCGGCGTAAAGGGCTTCAGCGCCCGTCATTGCGAGAAAAACGGCGCCGACCGTAATGAATGCGATGCCGGGGCTGACCACCAGAAAGCGCACCGCATAATAGGGATTAAGCGCGACCATCACGGTAGGATCATCGAAAATATGCCATAGACCCGACGCGCCCAGCGCCAGAAACCACAATGCCATGATCGGTCCGAAGACGATGGCAACCTTTCCCGTTCCCAATTTTTGTACGGAGAACAGCGTCACGAGAATAACGACGGTTATGGGAACCACGAAAGGCGTAAGATCGGGAGCGACAATCTCCAGTCCTTCCATTGCCGAAAGGACCGATATGGCGGGCGTGATGACCGCATCGCCGAAGAACAGCGCCGCGCCGCAGATGCCTACCCCCAGGATCAGGTCCGGCCTGCCTTTCAACGCACTTCTGACAAGGGCCATTAGCGAAAGAATGCCACCCTCGCCATTATTGTCTGCACGCAGAACAAACAGCACATATTTGATTGTGACAACCAGTGTCAGCGCCCAGAAGATCAGTGAAACGACGCCGAGAATATCGCTGCGGGCGAGAATGCCGTCACTCGCGGCTGCATGAAGCGCTTCACGAAAAGCGTAGATAGGGCTGGTGCCGATGTCGCCGTAGACGACACCCAATGCTCCCAGCACCAGCGTCTTCATGCTCTCATTGTGCTGCCCGGCATCTTCAGCAAACGCAACGCTTTCAGGAACACCGACTGCAGGCACACCAGCCTGCATCGGCGTGTCATTGCCATTTAGCTCGCCGCTCATATGCAGGCACCTCGCAACTTCCTGAAAACGTTCTGGCTGGAGTTACTGGGATCGAATTGAGATAATGAGCGTATTCGCAAAAAGTTGCGAATTGCGGCATCGCTGCCAAGCCTTCCCCCGACCAGTTTCAATCATGGTCATGGCGTCGACTGAACGTAGCAATCTGCACGAATGCAACAACATTGCAAATGCCGCAGCGCGCAAAGCAGACGTCGGAGAACTGCTTCAATGCTTCCCTCATACGATCCTGCGCGCCCCCAAACGCATCTGAATAGTGGCGGACGCCTATAGCTTGTCGCATCCGAATGCAAATGCGCTTTTTGCAAAGCTCCAATCCCAGCCATGCATCAAGCGCATTGAATAACATCTATCGCAAGGCCGCGATATAGCGGCTTACCGTCGTCGGCATCCCATACATGAGGGCATCGGCTGTCAATCCATGCCCGATGGAAACTTCATTCAGTTGAGGAACACGTTTAACAAGCGCAGGCAGGTTGTCTACTGTTAGATCATGCCCGGCATTGATGGCCAATCCCAACGCCGTGGCAACATTTGCAGCCTTTTCCAGACGATCCAGTTCGTGCACCGCGGCAGCCGGATCGTCGTAGGTAGCGCCGTAGGGACCGGTATAGAGTTCCACCCGGTCCGCCCCGATAGCCTTTGCGCGTTCGTATCCCAACGGATCGGGGTCGGCGAACAACGACACCCTCATTCCACCTGCTTTCAGGCGAGCGACTATCGGCGCGAGAAAATCAGACTTCGACACGAAGTCCCATCCGTGATCAGATGTCGCCTGTGTCGGATCATCAGGCACAAGCGTCACCTGCTCAGGCTGATGCTTCTCCACGAGATCTAGAAATGCCTCGCTTGGAAAGCCTTCGATATTGAACTCCGCCTGCGGAAACTCGTCATCGATCAAAGCGCGTATTTCGCCGAGGTCGGAAAACCGGATGTGACGCTGGTCTGGACGCGGATGCACCGTCAATCCGGCAGCCCCTGCAGCGAGCGCGGCGCGGCCTAGACCGGTAACGCTTGGCCACGGCAAATCGCGCCGGTTTCGCAGCATCGCAACAGCGTTGAGATTGACCGATAATTTCGCAGGCATTGGAGACTCCCGGATGAATATTCCGCTTTATAACGCCTGCCATGAAAAAATGTGAGTGTTTTGCCGTCGCACCACGCCTGCAATCCCCAACCGCGCAAGTTTGTTGTAACAAACTGGGTTTGCAGAGCTTTTTCAGTTCGTATCAATTTGGCGCTGGACGCAACCTTTGACCCCGCTTCGGCGTTTGAATCTGATCAATGATGGAGGTCTATGATGCGAAATGAGGACATACCCGTCATTCGCCGCATTCCCACAAACCGGGATGACGTTTTTGCCTTTGCAATCGAGGGGCATCTTGACGACGCATCGCTGGAGAACCTCTACGGACTTCTCGATGCCGCTTACGAAACCCACGACGAAATCGATCTTCTGGTCCGTCTCACCGGCTATGAAGGCTTCGACTGGACCGCTGCGTTTTCGGAGAGCATGTTGTCCATGCGTGCCAAATCGCTCAAAAAGCTTCGCCGCTATGCTATCGTGGGCGGTCCACTGTGGATACAGGCCAGCATAACCCTCATGCAGCCGTTCCTCTCGATAGAACTCCGTGCATTTGAAGCGGACGAAGAAAACGAGGCTTGGGAATGGCTCGGCGCAAGACCGATCGAAGAATGATTATTTTACGATAGTCAGGCGTTCGGCGGCGCGGGTAATGGCCGTATAAAGCCAACGCTCACGCGTATCGCGGAACGCAAAACTTTCGTCAAAAAGCACCACTTCGTCCCATTGGGAGCCCTGCGCTTTATGAACCGTCAAGGCATAGCCATAATCGAAATCGTCATAACGCTTTTTGGTCTGCCACGGAATTTCACTGTCCGGATCTTCGAACTGCGCCTTCAACAGCTTGATCTTCGCAACGCCGCGGTCATCGTCCTCGGGCGTAACAAGCAGGTTGATGCCCGGCTTCACGGTTTCCTTGGAAGAGGTCATCACCTTCCATAAAGATCCGTTGAGAAGCCCCTTGGCAGGATCGTTGCGAAGGCAAACCAGCTTGTCGCCAGCCTGCGGATAATCCGCAGTGAAGCCCTTCAATTCCCGCAGGCGCTGATTGTAGCGGCGTCGCGTTCGGTTTGTACCGACCAGCACCTGATCGGCAGCCAGAACCATCTCCTGATTGACATCGCCTTTACCGATAACCTTCGCAGCGCCGTGGTCGCCATAGGGAAGTTCCCTTCCCTCTCGCACGTCGAGCGCCATACGGATGATCGGATTGTCCTGTGCCTGACGATGAATCTCGGTCAGCAGGTAATCCGGCTCGTGCTCCGTGAAAAACCCACCACCGGAAATCGGAGGCAACTGTCCCGGATCGCCAAGGACAAGGATAGGCGTGCCGAAACTCATCAAATCCCGCCCCAGCGCTTCATCGACCATGGAACATTCGTCCACGACGATCATCGCTGCCTTGGCGACAGGGCTTTGCCGGTTGAGCGAGAAGGTCGGCGCGATGGAGGTCTTGCCGGTGGTTTCGTCTTCGATCGCTTCTTCACCGCGCGGGCGATAGATGAGCGAATGAAGCGTGCGAGCGTTGCTGGCACCTTTCGAACGCAGCACCTGAGCTGCCTTCCCGGTAAACGCAGCAAACTGCACATCGCCATCCACATGCTCGGCGAAATAACGGGCGAGCGTCGTCTTGCCCGTACCCGCATAGCCGAACAATCTGAAAATGGGGCTGCGACCGTCCTTGAGCCAATGCCCCACGGCTTTCAGCGCCTGATCCTGTTCCGGTGAAAACTGCATGATCCTTTCAGACAGGATTCGCCGCCTGAAAACAAGATCAAACCGTGATCAAACGTTTTTGCTCATCAAAGCTGCAAATCTGTCGAGATCAACGTTACCGCCGCTGACGATGACGCCTACGCGCTTGCCTTGCAGCTTCGACGCTATCTGTCGCGCTCCGGCAAAAGCAAGACAGCCGGTGGGCTCGACGATCATCTTCATCCGGCTGGCGAAGAATTTCATGCCTTGCACGAGCTCATCGTCGCCAACCGCCAGAATATCGCGAACGGTGTTGCGAATGATAGCAAAGGTCATGTCACCCAGCGCCTGCGTCTGCGCACCGTCCGCCAACGTCTTTGGAACATCTATATGGACTATCTTGCCGGAGCGGAGCGATTGCTGGCCGTCATTTCCAGCCTCCGGTTCCACCCCGTAGACATCGCAAGCGGGCGACAAGGCTTTCGCGGCCAGCGCCGAACCCGCAAGCAGGCCACCGCCGCCGAGACAGACGAACAATGCATCGAGCGGGCCGGTTTCCTCGATCAGTTCCTTGGCGGCGGTCCCCTGGCCAGCGATGATATCGGGATGATTGAACGGCGGAATGAGGGTCAGCCCGCCCTCCTCCGCCAGCCGGCCTGAAATCGCATCGCGATCTTCTTCGTAGCGGTTATAGGTTACAACCCTCGCACCATAGCCTCGCGTTGCTTCCAGCTTGGCGCGCGGCGCGTCTTCGGGCATGATGATGGTCGCTCCGATGCCGAGCAATTTTGCTGCAAGCGCTATCGCCTGGGCATGATTGCCGGATGAAAAAGCCAGCACACCCCGCGCCTTTTGCTCATCTGTAAACCGGGACAAAGCATTGAATGCACCTCGAAACTTGAATGCACCAATGCGCTGAAAATTTTCACACTTGAAAAAGAACTGCGCGCCGGTTTCGCGGTCGATCGTGGACGATGTGAATACGGGCGTATGGTGCGCATGGCCTTCGATCTGCTTTGCGGCCGAGATCACGTCATCGTAAGTTGGAAGCTTGTTCATCATCTGCCTCTTCATCTTTATTTCAGCATTGGCCACAGGCTCAGCACGAGCAGCAAAGCCATGACAAGATTGAACCATTTCAACCGAACAGGATCGGAAAGCCAGTTGCGCAGCAAGGTTCCGAACCCCGCCCAGACCGACACGCTCGGCAAGTTCACGATCGCGAAGGCAGTGCTCACCAGAAGCACGGCAACATAATAATTGTCGTGGTTGGCATAGGTGGCAATGCCGGTGACTGCCATCACCCACGCTTTCGGATTGACCCACTGGAACGCTGCCGCCTGAAGGAAAGTCATCGGCACGCTCTTATCGCGATGTCTGGCTTCTCCGATGGAGCGCGACATGGCGATTTTCCAGGCGAGATAAAGCATATAGGCGCCACCGGCGAATTTCAGCGCCGTATAGAATGACGGCACCGTTTCGATCAAAGCGCCGAGGCCGAAGCCGACCGCCAGGAGCAATACGAAGAAGCCGACGCCGATCCCCAGCATATGCGGAATGGTGCGGCGGAAACCGAAATTTACACCTGATGCCAGCAGCATCAGATTGTTCGGTCCCGGTGTAACGGATGAGACAAAGGCGAAGACAAGAAGCGCCAGAAAAATTTCGATAGACATAGGACGGCCCCGATTTATAGGGACAAATTAGCTCAATAAAAAACCGGCACAATCGAAACATTGTGCCGGTTTTTAACGATATTGTATCGATCGCCTCGGAAGCTATTACATGCCTTCCGGCCCCCGGTTCATGGCCGCAACGCCGGTACGACAGGTCTCAACCAGACCGAGCGGCTTCATGATCGAGATGAACTGATCGATCTTGGCAGTTTTTCCGGTGATTTCCAGAATGAAATGATCTGTCGTCGCATCAACCACCTTGGCCTTGAATGCGTCGGCCAGACGTAGCGTCTCGGCCCTTGCCTCACCTTTGCCGGCGACCTTCACCAATGCCAGTTCACGCTCCACCGGACGATCATGGCCGAGTTCCGAGGCGCGATGACTGAGATCGACAACGCGGTGAACCGGCACGATGCGGGCCAGCTGGTGGCGTATCTGGTCGAGCACATGCGGGGTGCCGCGCGTCACGATTGTGATGCGCGAGAGGTGCTTTTCATGCTCGGTTTCCGAAACGGTCAGGCTTTCGATATTGTAGCCACGGCCGGAGAAAAGACCGATCACGCGGGCAAGGACGCCCGGTTCGTTGTCAACGAGGACGGCAAGCGTGTGCGTTTCCGGCATTTGCGTTTCGGCAGCGATGAAATAGGCCGATCCGGAAGCTAGGTTCTGTGCGTTCATGATTTCTTTCCTCCGGGTCAGACGAGCGCGCGGCCCTTGGCATCGATTGCATTGGCAACGGCTTCATCTGTTGCTTCATCCGGCAACAGCATTTCGTTATGCGCCTTGCCCGACGGGATCATTGGGAAGCAGTTGGCGAGATTTGCCACGCGGCAATCGAAAATAACCGGCTTGTCGATATCGATCATTTCCTGAATGGCGGCATCGAGATCGCCCGGCTTTTCACAGCGGATGCCGTGCGCGCCATAGGCTTCGGCCAGCTTCACGAAATCCGGCATCGCCTCCGTGTAGGAGTGCGACAGACGGTTGCCATGCAGAAGCTGCTGCCACTGGCGCACCATGCCCATATACTGGTTGTTCAGGATGAAGATCTTGATCGGTGCATTGTGCTGGATCGCAGCCGACATTTCCTGAATGCACATCTGGATGGATGCATCGCCTGCAATATCGATAACCAGAGCATCAGGGTGCGCGATCTGCACGCCGAGCGCCGCCGGCAGACCATAACCCATGGTGCCGAGACCCCCGGAGGTCAGCCAGCGGTTGGGCTCCTCGAAGCCATAGAACTGCGCAGCCCACATCTGGTGCTGTCCCACCTCAGTAGTGATGTAGGTCTTGCGATCCTTTGTCAGTTCATACAGCCGCTGAATTGCATATTGCGGCATGATGACGTCCCGGTTCGGCGCATAGGCAAGCGAATTGCGGGAGCGCCAGCGGTCGATCTGCTCCCACCATGCGCCGATTGCCTGCTTTTCCGGTTTCCTCTCAGAAGCGCGGAACTGACGAACGATGTCTTCCAGAACGTGGGCAACGTCGCCAATGATCGGCACGTCGACGCGAACATTCTTGTTGATCGAAGATGGATCGATATCGATATGAATTTTCTTCGAGTTCGGGGAAAATGCGTTCAGGCGCCCGGTGATACGGTCGTCGAAACGGGCACCAACACACAGCATGACATCGCAGTCATGCATGCTCATGTTGGCTTCATAGGTGCCGTGCATGCCGAGCATTCCAAGCCAGTTCTTGCCGGAAGCCGGATAAGCGCCCAGTCCCATAAGCGTGGAGGTGATCGGGAAATTGCTGATCTCCACCAGCTCGCGCAGCAGACGGGAAGCTGCCGGGCCGGAGTTGATCACGCCGCCGCCGGAATAGATGACGGGCTTCTTCGCATTGACGAGCAGACGAACGGCATCCGAAATTGCCTGCGCATTGCCGTCGAGAACCGGACGGTAGCTGGTGCGCGGTGCAGTTTCCGGCGGCGTATAAATGCCCTTGGCGAACTGGATATCCTTCGGAATGTCGACCACAACGGGACCCGGACGACCGGTGGAAGCGACATGAAAGGCTTCGTGCAGGATGCGCGCCAGATCGTTGACGTCCTTTACGAGCCAATTGTGCTTCGTGCAGGGGCGTGTAATGCCGATCGTATCGCATTCCTGAAATGCATCGGAACCGATCAGGGTCGTCGGCACCTGGCCCGAAATGCAAACCAGCGGAATGGAGTCCATCAGAGCGTCCTGAAGCGGCGTGACCGCATTGGTCGCACCCGGACCGGATGTGACAAGCATCACCCCAACCTTGCCGGTCGAACGCGCGTAGCCTTCCGCCGCATGTCCGGCGCCCTGCTCGTGACGCACCAGAACGTGCTGAACCTTGTCCTGCTGGAAGAGCTCGTCATAGATCGGAAGCACAGCGCCACCGGGATAACCGAAGATGCTCTCGACGCCCTGATCGATCAAAGCCTGAATGACCATTTCCGCGCCGGTCATTTCGCGCGGATTGCTTGCTTCCTGCGTTTCTGCGGCGTTTGCGTCCGCCTCACGTTTACCTGCAGTCATTGTTCTCTTCCCGTCTGCATTTCATTTCTGATTTGGATAATAAAAAAGGCCCCCGAGGGAGCCTGTCTTTCGCGCATGGGAGCTTTCGCCGGATGGTTACACCATCCTGCCCATGCGCGCCCGTACCACAAGAATAATAATCGTGTTCATGGTGGCGGACACTAATAGCCGGATTTGGCGTCGTCAACGCATAAATACATCGCCCGCGATATTTTCTTAGGCTCGCTCACCCTAAACGATAACTTTATTTCAACCGAAGACTCTTATCCTGATGCGAAACCTCCTGTTGAAAGTTGGGGCAAGCGGGCAGCATGAGCGAAATCGGCGACAATTCCGGCGCACGAGAACACGGCGAATACGTGCAGCGCAATCGCACGGAAGGGTACGTCATCCAGTGTGATGGCGCAGGCGCCATCGTCTCGGCGTTGTCAGGCCCTTCCTCCGCCGCATCCGACGATTACTGGGCAGTGGGACAGCTGATATCCATTCGGTCAGGCGACAATCGCGTCGTCGGTCTTATTCGCAATGTGCTTGTGCCGGGTGATGTCTGGATACGCGGCGGTGACAACACGCTCCATGTCCATGTCGAGTTTCTGGGCGAGGTTCGCGTGCAGTCCAATGGGCAAACCACATTCAACGGCGGTATTTCTCAATTTCCCCATCCGGGCGCTATCGCCCACCGTATCCGCGCGAGCGACCTGGCGGCCATTTATGCCCAGACCGGGCACAGCAGCGTTTCGATCGGCACGTTGACACAGGACGCAACAGTTCAGGCTCATATTTCGGTCGACGATCTTATTTCCCGGCATTTCGCCATCGTTGGCACAACGGGCGTCGGTAAATCGAGCGCAGTCATGCTGCTTCTGCGCCGCATCGTCGCCGAAAAGCCCAATCTTCGTGTACTCATCCTAGATCCACACAACGAGTTCGCGAGCGCATTTCCTGACCTCGCAGTAGCCGTCGATCAGACGAATATCGAGCTGCCGTTCTGGATGCTGCGGCTTGAAGAATTCGCAGACGTGATCTTTCGCGGGCGCGCGCCCGATCCGATGGAACTCGATATACTGCGCGATCTTGTCCAGCTTGCGCGGGAAAAAATGCAAGGCACCGAGCCGTTGTCCGCGAAAACCTTGCGGCGGCAGCTGGCGGACCGGCAGAGCGTCAGCGCCGACACGCCCGTTGCCTATCGCCTCCCAGATCTGATCGCCCTCATCGACGAACGCATGGGGCTTCTCGACAGCAAAGCGGAACGTCCTTATCTGCGAAGCCTCAAGGCTCGTCTGGAATCGATTTCTGCCGATCCTCGCTTCCGCTTCATGTTTGCCGTGACTGGGGGACCCGAGACGATGCGGCACGCCATTGGCCGCATTTTCCGCATCCCACAAAACGGAAAGCCCATCTGCACATTCCAGCTTGCGGGATTGCCTTCCGAGGTGGTCAACGCCGTCGCGTCGGTTTTGTGCCGACTGGCGTTCGATATCGCTCTATCAAGCGAAGGCAGCCTGCAGACGCTGGTGATCTGCGAAGAAGCTCACCGCTATATTCCGGCCGACCGCGACGCCGGCTTCTGGCCGACACGGCAGGCTATAGCCCGGATTGCCAAGGAAGGCCGAAAATACGGTTCCTATCTTGGCGTCATCAGCCAGCGCCCTGGCGAGCTTGACGCGACAATCCTGTCGCAATGCAATTCCATTTTCGCGATGCGGCTCGGCAATGAACGCGACCAGGAAATCATCAAAGGTGCCATTCGCGGCGGCGCGCAAAGTATGGCGGGTTTCCTTTCATCGATCGCCAATCGCGAGGCCATCGCCTTCGGCGAAGCCTTCTCGACGCCCATGCGACTTACATTTGAGACTATTCCATCCCATCAGCTTCCGGGACGCAGCAAAAGCGAAAGCGCCCTTTCCGGTTGGCGCAACGACGGCAAGATATCGCTGGACCGTATCGTCGAAAAGCTGCGCGCATTCGAAAGCAGCTCCCAGGCGGAACCAGCGGACCGGCTCGCAGACGACGACAATCTTTGGGGCAACCCGGCTTCCACCTCTCATCGCGACCATGCATCGATCGGAGAGCAATTTCATCGGGCACCTTCATTGAAGCCGCAAACTCCACTCAGCCTGGACACGAAACAGAGCATTGAGAAGATGGGCGAATTGGTGCGCAGTTTTCGCAAGGACCGCGAGCGCTAGACACGCTCAGGCGCAGACGCGGTTGCGTCCCATGTTCTTTGCTGCATAGAGCATCTTGTCTGCGCGGCGATAGAGATCCTTCGAGGTCTCGCGACGGTCCCATATCGCAAGACCGATACTGACGGTAACACCAAGCTTTTCGTCACCGAGATCGATTTCAAGCGCCGATATTGCCTTGCGAATGCGATTGGCAAGCTTGATCATCAATTCCGCATCCATGTTCGGTGCGAGGACTGCGAACTCCTCCCCACCCAGCCGGGCGACAACGTCATGATAGCGTGTGTAATCCCTGAGGCACCGCGCCACCTCCTGCAATACGATGTCGCCAACGTCATGCCCGTAAGTATCATTCACGGTCTTGAAGTGATCGAGGTCGATAATCATCAGCCCGACGGGCCGGTGAATACGGTCGAACTGGACCAGATATTCCTTCAGCGCCTCGTCGAAATAACGCCGGTTCTGCATGCCCGTCAGGCTGTCCGTCAGCGCAGCATGTTCGAGGGTCTGCGACCGCTCGGAAAGATCCTGCGTGATGACCTGCAACTTGCCGCGATCCAGCGCATCGATTCTTATTTGGGGGTAGATCAGGAACAGCCCGCAAGCGAGCGTCGCCGCCAGCAACCAGATCGTGACGTCGTTCAACTGGTCCAGCCGCGAAACCAGTTCCAAGGTGCGCCCCTCAAGCGGTAAGGTCAGCAATTGTCCGATGTCAACGCGAGCCTGGTAGAGCAGCAGCCCGATACCGACCATCAAAACGATCAGAATAAAAAATGCCCGCTCCGATCTGTTGAACCGCATAATCCACGCCCGCCTCCTGTTTCAGAGAGTGCCAGCGAGTTATTTCGTTGTCGTTAATTGAGCGAAAGCATCATTAGAATTTGCATGGACGGACCAGCTGGCATTGAGCTGATTTCGAAACCATGTCGATTGACGCTTCGCATATTGCCGCGTGGCGATAACCGAACGATCAACAGCTTCTTCTCGGGACATCGTGCCTTCAAGGTACGCAGTGATTTCACGCACACCGATGGCTTTCATCGCTGGCAGTCCGGGGTCCAGATCAAGGGCCAGCAATGCCTTGACCTCGTCGATCGCGCCATTGTCCCACATCAACGCAAATCGCTGCGCGATGCGCTCTGAAAGCCATGCCCGATCAGGCGCCAATACAATTTTATGGGCGCTGTTTTCATCTACAAGGGCCCTACCTTTTGTCTGCTGCCAATCGAGAAGAGACTTTCCGGTGCCCTCCAGCACTTCCAGTGCCCGAACGATGCGCTGACTGTCGGCAGGCTGAAGTGTTGCAGCCATATCTGGATCGCGTTCACCGAGGATCCGGTGAAGCAACTCCGGTCCATCTGTCTCCATTCGCCCTCGCCAATAGGCCCGAACATCACCCGGCACCTCCGGCATTTGCGACAGTCCGCCCAGCAATGCCCTGAAATAAAGCCCCGTCCCGCCGACAAAGATCGGAGTGCGGTCCTTCATCCGGGGGTGCGATAACAGACGAGCTACGTCCTCCAGCCATCGTCCGGTTGAATAGCTTATCGATGGCGCGACATGGCCGTAAAGATAATGCGGCGCGGCAGCAAGATCGGCTTTGTCCGGCCGGGCAGTCAGAAGATCGAGTACGTCGTAAACCTGCATGGAGTCGGTATTCACGATGAAGCCATCTGTGTCTCGAGCCATGCGAACCGCAAGTGCCGACTTGCCGCTGGCTGTCGGGCCAGCTATCAGGATTGCATTCGTGATCGCATCCTCATTCATCGCCGGAATTGCTCTCCATGTCCCAACAGCTTTCTCTCGTCGCCACCTTGATCGCCAATCCGGCCAAGGCTTCGCTTGCATCAGCGCTTGGGATTAAAGCGTCCTCGGCAGTGAATGCAACCGGGCTTTACTGGCTGGCCGACAACATCGCCTGCGACATTCCGCTACCATCGGGGATCAGCAGCGAAGAAGCAGAAGCCCTGCTTCGTGATGCGCTTGATGGCGCGCCAGTCGATGTCGTGGTGCAGGAACAGGAGCGTCGGCGCAAGAAGATTCTGATTGCCGACATGGATTCCACCATGATCCAGCAGGAATGCATCGACGAACTGGCGGAAGAAGCCGGCCTGCGCGAGCATGTGGCAGCGATCACCGCGCGCGCCATGAACGGTGAGATTGCATTCGAACCGGCCTTGCGCGAGCGGGTGGCCCTGTTGAAAGGCCTGCCGCTCTCCGTCATCGACAAGGTGATTTCAACCCGCATCACACTGATGCCCGGCGGACCCGAACTTGTACGCACCATGCGCAAGCATGGCGCTTACACCGCGCTTGTGTCCGGCGGCTTTACATCGTTCACCCATCGCATTGCCGAAATGATCGGCTTCAACGAAGAGCGCGCAAACAGGTTGATCGATGATGGCATGCACCTGACCGGCCTGGTCACGGAACCCATTCTCGGCCGTGAGGCCAAGGTGGAGAAGCTCGTGGAAATCGCTGATCGTCTTGGTCTTACACCGGATGATGCGATTGCGGTGGGGGACGGCGCGAACGATCTCGGCATGATCCAGCTTGCGGGAACAGGCGTGGCGCTTCATGCAAAACCAGCCGTGGCAGCGCAAGCCCGGATGCGCGTTGACCATGGCGACCTGACTGCCCTGCTCTATATTCAAGGCTACCGAAAAACGGACTTCGTTCAATGATCATTCTGGAAACCCCACGCCTCGTCGTCCGAAACTGGGAAGATCGCGACCGCGGTCTGTTCCATGTCATCAATTCCGATGAAGAGGTGATGCGTTTCTTTCCCTTTCGCAGAAACCGCGTGCAATCAGATGAATTGTTCAACCGCCTCCAGAAGACCATTTCTGAAACGGGTCTCGGTTTCTATGCGCTGGAAGAAAAAACAGGCGGTCAATGCATCGGCTTCGCCGGTCTCGCCCGCACCGATCTTGAACCTCATCTACCGGACGGCACTGTTGAAATCGGCTGGCGGCTGGCCACGCCCTATTGGGGCAAGGGTTACGTAACCGAGGCCGGCAAAGCGCTGATCGACTATGCTTTCGACACCCTTGGCCTCTCGGAAGTCGTTTCTTTCGCCGTTCACAATAACGATCGGTCTACAGCTGTCATGCAGCGCATCGGCATGATCCGTGATCCAGGGCGTGATTTTGATCACCCGCGCGTGCCGGATGAAACTCCGCATTTGAAGCGTCATGCGGTCTATCGCATTTTACAATCAGATCGATCACCTGACGTTGCATAAGCATTCAGGCAGCCTGACCGGCAACCCAGCCGGACGACCAGGCCCACTGGAAGTTATAGCCGCCGAGCCAGCCGGTGACATCCACCACCTCGCCGATGAAAAAGAGGCCGGGGACGGATTTGGCTTCCATGGTCTTGGAATCGAGCTCACGCGTATCGACCCCTCCAAGC
This sequence comes from Brucella sp. IR068, assembly GCF_049065885.1. Classification (NCBI taxonomy): domain Bacteria; kingdom Pseudomonadati; phylum Pseudomonadota; class Alphaproteobacteria; order Hyphomicrobiales; family Brucellaceae; genus Brucella; species Brucella sp. IR068. The sequence goes on from NZ_JBAKHE010000007.1 coordinate 18,171, forward strand.
GTAACTTCTGCGGTACGGTAACCTTCCGAGCCCGCAGGCTTGATGCGCCAGTCGTTTATCGCTGCCTCGACGCGACGGAACATCTTGTCGGACATATCCGCCAGATGACCCGTTGCGCCGACATCCTCGGCTAAGGTCTGCGCCAGCTTTCTTGGAAGATAAACAGCCAGTGCGGTCTGCAATGCCTGCTTGCCGTTCTGCTTGCGCTGCTCGCGCAGTGCTTCGAAAATGTCTGTTTCGGGCAGCATGGCTATGCGGATTTCGTCGCCTTCCCGCCAGTAGGAAGAAATCTGCAAAATCGAAGGGCCACTAATGCCGCGATGCGTAAAAAGCATCGCCTCGGCGAATTTGGTTTTACCACAGGAGACAACAGCGTCGACGGCAACACCGGCCAGCGGCTTCAGCCTTTCCAGCGTGTTGGGTTCAAACGTCAGCGGAACCAGCGCAGGTCGTGTTTCTACAATCCGCAATCCGAATTGTGTCGCGACATCGTAGCCGAAGCCTGTCGCCCCCATCTTCGGAATCGATTTCCCGCCACAGGCCACGACCAGTGATCGACAGCTAACAGGTCCGTCCGACAGTTGAAGAGAAAAGCCTTCTACAGATTTTTCAACCGAGCTGACGCTGCAACCAAGCTTCCGTCGCGCACCATGGCACTTCATTTCTGCCAGCAGCATTTCGATTATCTGCAATGCCGAACCATCGCAGAAGAGTTGTCCCAGCGTCTTCTCGTGATAGGCGATGCGATAGCGCTCAACCAGTGCAATAAAATCGCGCTGTGTATAGCGGCTGAGGGCCGAGATACAAAAGTGCGGATTCTGCGAGAGATAATTCTTCGGGCTCGCATGAAGATTAGTGAAATTGCAGCGTCCACCGCCCGATATGCGAATTTTCTCACCGGCTGTTTTGGCGTGATCCACGACCAGCACGGAACGCCCGCGTCTGGCCGCTTCGATGGCGCACATCATGCCTGCCGCACCGGCGCCTATGACCACAATATCGACTGTTTCCAACTCATCTTACTCCGAATGGCGCCGGTCCATAGCACAGCCGAAGCTTATGAAACAGAAATCTTTGCCATTGCGGATAACCATGGAGGGATCAATTGATCCGGACAGTCACAAAACGCAGTTCGCCCGAGCGGGATGCCAGCATCAGGAGTGCATTCTTGCGTCCCTCGCGGCGCAGCGCATCGATGCGCTTCTTCACATCGTCGGGTGTTTTTACGGTCACCTGGCCAATATCGACGATGACATCGCCGGTTTCGATACGCTTTTCGCCGGCAGCGGACCCGGGAGAGACATAAAGAACCGCAACGCCTTCTACATCTTCGGCAATACCAAACTCACCGCGGACCTCGTCGCTCAGCTCGCTGAGCTTCATCCCAAGTACGCTTGGAGCAGCGTCGCTCTTCTGGTCCTTTTTCGGCGTATCCGGCATTTGCTTGCCTTCGTCTCCGCCTTCACCTTCAGGAAGCGGAGCCTGGTCTTCCGTCGCAGCCTCGGTGCTCTTGTCGTCCTCTAGGAGACGACCGAGCTTTACCTTCACGGTCTTTTCCTCACCCTGACGGACCACGACAATTTCAACTTCCTTGCCGACAGGCGTTTCGGCAACCAATCGAGGCAGATCGCGGGCAGTGTTAACCGGCTTGCCTTCATAACGGATCACGACATCGCCTGCTTCAATGGCCTTGTTGTCGACGCCGGAGTTTTCGATCAATCCGGCGACCAGCGCGCCCTTGGCTTCCTTCAACCCGAGGCTCTGGGCGATATCGTCCGTAACCGGCTGGATGCGCACACCGAGCCAGCCGCGGCGAACCTCACCAAATTCCTTGAGCTGGTCGATCACACCGACAGCCATTTCTGCCGGAATGGCGAAGCCGATACCGATGGAACCTCCCGACGGCGAAATGATCGCCGTGTTGATGCCGATCACCTTTCCTTCCATATCGAACAGGGGACCACCGGAATTGCCCCGGTTGATCGCCGCGTCGGTCTGGATGAAATCATCATAGGGACCGGAATTGATATCACGCTTGCGGGCCGAAATAATGCCGGCGGTAACCGTTCCGCCAAGACCGAACGGATTGCCGATTGCAAGGACCCAGTCGCCGATACGCGCCTTTTCCGAATTGCCGAACTGGACGGCCTTCAGTTTGTGCTTGGACGGGTCCACTTTAAGGATCGCCAGATCGGTCTTGATGTCCTTTCCGACGAGCTCCGCTTTCAGCTTGGAACCATCATTGAAATTGACTTCGATTTCGTCAGCATCGGCAATGACGTGATTGTTTGTGACGATGAACCCCTTCTCGGCATCGATGACGAAGCCCGAACCCAGCGACTGGACCTTGCGCGATTCGTCACCCTGCGCGCCGCCATTGTCGCCGAAGAAGTCCTTGAAATATTCCTGGAACGGAGAGCCTTCCGGCACCTGCGGCATGGGAACGGCACCGTCACCTTCCCCGTCTCCCTTGACGGTCTGGGATGTGGAGATGTTCACGACCGCATCGAGCAGACCCTCGGCCAGGTCAGCAACGGAAGCTGGCCCCTGAGCCGCGATTGCCGGAGGCGTCCCCATCGAAAGAGTGCCACCAACCGTCATCGCCCCCAGCGCCACGGTTGCGAAAAGGGTGCGAGCAAATCCCGCCTTTGGTGCAATTACCATGAAGCCCTGCTCCGTTCCTGTCTGCTTGCAGTCGTTTGATTAGCGATAGATGTACTACGGCTTGATCGCTGCAAAATACGACCTGTTTACGGCCTCGCATAGACCGCAGACAATAAATAACGGGAGGAAAACGGCTTATCCCCTGACAAGCCAGACAATGCCGACGCCAATTGCAAGCGCTGCAATCCCGGCGATGCGCAACATATTCTCCGGCGTCTCGCTAGCCTCACGGGCCAGCTTCTTCGCCAAAGAAGGAAAGCCGCCGTAGAGCAGCCCTTCGAGAACGAAAAGAAGACCTACGGCGGCTAGAAAATCGCTCATGAGCGTTTGCCCCGGTTGTTACTGGGCAGGCGTTGCAAGTCTGCCGCCAGCGTCCCGGAAGAACTTGAAGAACTCCGAGTCCGGGGAGAGAACCAGCGTTGTATCCGGTGTCTCAAGTGCTTCACGATAAGCGGACATCGACCGGTAGAAGGCGAAGAAACCGGGGTCCTTGCCTGCGGAACGGGCGAAGATCTCACTGCGCTGGGCATCGCCCTCACCGCGAAGGATTTCCGATTCCTTGCGCGCTTCAGCTATCGTTTCGACGACCTGACGGTCGGCCACAGCGCGGATGCGCTGGGCGGCCTCACGGCCCCGGGCACGCAGGCGCTCCGCCTCGGCCAGACGTTCGGCCTTCATGCGGTCATAAGTCTGCTGCGAGACCTCGGCGGTCAGATCCGTACGGCGAATGCGAACATCGGCAATGGTAAGGCCAAGCGACGTCGCGTCGGGACGAAGCTGGTCACGCACTTCGCGCATCATGTCGCCACGCTCTTCCGAAAGCGCCGCTTCAAAACCGCGCTGGCCGTAAACGCTGCGCAGTGCAGCATCAAGACGGGTGCGCAGCCGCTGCTCGGCAAGAAGCGTGCTGCCTGAAACGGTTTCACGGAACTTGCGCGCATCGGTGATGCGGTAGACGAGGAAGGCATCGACGTCATAGAACTTGCCGCCCGAAACCTGAACGCGGATATCGTCCAGATCGAAGCGCAGCAGACGGTCATCGATCAACTGCACGGTGTCAGCATCCAGGAAGCCGAAAGGCAGCTTGAAATAGATGCCCGGGTCCGTCTTCACATCGACGATCTGGCCGAAGCGAAGCACGATAGCCTGTTGACGCTCGGATACGATGAACGTGGCGGAGTAGATCAGGAAAGCGATGACGGCAACGATACCGCCAATGATTGGAAGCCTGTTCTGGGCCATTACTGGTTACCTCCGCTCGGGGTCGTCGTCGTCGCATTCACGCCGGGGCGTGGCTGGCGCATGAGCTCGTTCAGCGGCAGATAAGGCACGACATCCTTTCCAGGTTCGACAATAACTTTCTTGGTGCTCTTCAGCACCTGTTCCATGGTTTCGAGGAACAGACGATTGCGCGTGACTTCAGGCGCCTTCTGGTATTCACCCAAAACGGAGCTGAAACGCTGCGCCTCACCTTCCGCATCCTGAACGACGCGGTTCTTGTAGGCGGCTGCTTCTTCACGAAGCTGCGCTGCTTCACCGCGGGCCTGACCGAGCTTCTGATTCGAATACTGGTTCGATTCTTCCACGAAACGATCTTCGTCCTGTTCGGCGCGCTGCACCTCATCGAAGGCATCTGCCACTTCACGCGGCGGCGCTGCGTCTTCGATGGAAACGGCATTGATCTGAATACCCGCCTTGTAGGCGTCGAGCGTCTGCTGGACGATATCGCGGACGCTCGTTGCGATAGCCGCACGGTTGTCACGGAAAACATCCTGAGCCGGGCGACGGCCAACGATTTCGCGGATCGCGCTTTCAGAAACCTGCTGCACCATCGCATCGGGATTATCGACGTTGAACAGATATGCCTGCGGGTCGGAGACACGGTAAAGAACCGAGAACTGAACATTGACGATGTTCTGGTCACCCGTCAGCATCAGGCCCTGGGTCGCGCTCCGGTTGCCCTGGCCGCCAATGTTGATCTGCTTTTCGACGATCTGCGCCTTCTCATAGGTTTCGATCGGCCACCAATGGAAATGCAGGCCCGGTTCGGACACTTCTTCCTTCGGCTTTCCAAAGCGCAGTTCGACGGCAAGTTCATCCGGCTGCACGGTATAGATCGACTGGAAAAGCCAGAAGCCGAGAACAGCTGCGCCGATCAGGAACAGAACGCTTCGATTGCTGCCGCCCTTGCCCCCACCGCCGGGGAATACCTGCTTCAGACGGTCTTGGCCCTTGCGCAAAATATCTTCGAGATCAGGTGGCGTGTTCTGGCCGCCACCACGAGGACCTTTCGGCCCTTGTCCCCACGGGCCACCATTATTGTTGTTATTATCGCCGCCGCCACCCCACGGGCCGCCGCCACCATTCTGGTTACTCCAGGGCATCCTCACCTCTCGTCCAGGCGACGGGAAAGCGAGTTGCCCACTCCCGTCATCAACTAATGTTTCCGTTTTATAGGCATCGGGAGGTCCGCTTTCAACGCGAAGACGACAAAATTCGTGAACTATGCTTTACACAGCACGTTTTTCGTACACGACATAGCGCGTTGGGTGGCTGTCCTTGTCCCCGGCGGGCACATCTTCCTGCGAAACCGCTTGCCATAGGTTCGGATCGATTTCCGGAAAACGCGTATCGCCGTCGATCTCCGCCAGAACGCGCGTCAGGTGAACGCGGTCGGCGAGAGGCAGAGCCTGCGCATAGATTTTTCCCCCGCCGATGACACAGACCTCTTCGGCCCCCACCTTGGCAGCGAGTTTGCACCCAAGCGCAATCGCTTCATCAAGAGAACCGACCGTGGCCGCGCCCTCAGCCTGAAATCCCTTGTCTCTTGTCACCACGATGTTGGGCCGTCCCGGCAAGGGCCGTCCGATGGATTCCCAGGTCCGCCGCCCCATGATGACAGGCTTTCCGAGCGTCAGCGCCTTGAAGCGCTTGAGATCGGTCGAAAGCCGCCACGGCATATCATTATCGCGCCCGATAACCCCGTTTTCAGCGGCAGCGACAATGATCGAAACGATGGGCTTCTTTGCGGACATGATGCACCTCAGACCGCAATCGGAGCTTTGATCGTCGGATCGGCCTCATAGCCCTCAAGCCGGAAATCCTCGAAACGGAAGGCAAAAAGGTCTTTCACATCCGGATTGATCCACATCTGGGGCAATTTCTTTGGAGTACGCGTGAGTTGCTCGCGCGCCTGATCGAAATGATTGGCGTAAATATGTGCGTCACCCAGCGTGTGGACGAACTCTCCCGGCTTCAATCCCGTGACCTGCGCGATCATCATCGTCAGCAATGCGTAGGACGCAATATTAAACGGCACGCCCAGGAAAATATCAGCCGAGCGCTGATAGAGTTGGCACGATAGCTTGCCGTCGGCGACATAAAACTGGAAAAGACAATGGCATGGCGGCAGCGCCATTTCATCGACAAGCGCCGGATTCCAGGCCGATACGATGAGGCGGCGCGAATTGGGATTCCCATGCAGCATCTTCAGAAGATTCGCGATCTGATCGATGTGACGGCCGTCCGGCGCGGGCCATGAGCGCCACTGATAACCGTAAACCGGCCCCAGATCGCCGTTTTCGTCTGCCCATTCATCCCAGATCGAAACGCCGTTTTCCTTCAGATAGGCGATGTTCGTGTCGCCTTTCAGAAACCAGAGAAGTTCATGGATGATCGACCGGAGATGCAGCTTCTTGGTGGTGAGCACGGGAAAGCCCTCTTCCAGATTGAAGCGCATCTGATATCCGAAAACCGACCGCGTACCCGTGCCTGTGCGGTCGCCACGGTCAACACCGTTATCGAGCACATGTTGAAGAAGATCGAGATAGGTGCGCATGGGGGATATCCAGAATCCGATTCGGTTGAGCCCAGTATAAAGAAAAACCCCGGCGTCGGGCACCGGGGCTTCGATTTCACCAGATCGCTGTGGATCAAAGGCTGCCGAGTTTTCCGAGCTGCTTGGCAACCAGATAATAGAAGGTGACGCGATGCTTGTTGCGGTCGCCCTTCATGACTTCAGCAACATGGGCAACGACCTCATCACCCTTGGCTTCGTCGTCGACGCCAAGCTTCTTGGCGACCCAATTCGTGCGGACGCGCTTCAGTTCTTCCGGGTCCGTTGCCGAAACGAGGGAGGAATCGCGATTGCGCAGCGCAATACCCAGATGCTTGACGATCTTGTCGACGACAGCTTCATCGGCAGCGGCATCGTAACGACGGACATCCGCGAGATATTCACTCATATATCCACTCTCCTTCGATTGGGGTTTCAATACCCCGTTTCAGCTCACGGAAACCGGCTTCATCGAAATTTCGCTCGCCGCCCCCGATATATTGGTAGGATTGACCAGCGAAAGCAGACTGTCAATGAAAAATGAACGGGAACCGCAGGCCCCGGAATATCAGCAAAACCCGTTAAAAACTGCGTCCCCTCTTCCAATCGCGGTCAACCGCGCCTATATACGGCGTGTCAGCGCAAGTTGACTATGGTGATAAATGGACGGTGTAATAAACCCATTGGACCCGGGGGCGGTACCCGGCGCCTCCACCAGAATACAGATCGGCTAGTGGTTTGTATTGTGGCGGGGGCGAAACAGGATCGACAAGGGTGTAAAGATCGCTCTTTTACTCGGCATGATACCACCGTTATCGGGTCAATTGAGTAGTTGCAAATGACAACAAAGCTCAGGGTTATGCTCTCGCTGCCTAATGGCGGTGCGGGAAACCCACTCTAAAGCCCTTGGGGTTAGCACCTTAAGGCGGGGTTCGGAGGCACCTGGCAACAGAAGCCTCCACTTCCCTTTCCATGGATTACGCCGCAGCAGCCTCTGTATCGAGTTCGCTCGCCTTGCGCGACAGAACGACTTGCGTCAGCACGAAGGCGGTCAGCGCACAACCGGCAATCCCGCCGACCATTGGCAGTGCCGTTCCATCGAAGAACGAACCGGTCACGCCGATCGCCACGCCGCCGATCACGAAATGCAGCGTGCCCATGAGCGCCGAAGCCGTACCGGCAATTTCACCGTGATCCTCAAGAGCCAGAACTGCTGTTGTCGGGATGACGAGGCCGAGGAAGCCATATCCCACGAACAGGAAACCGGCGATCAGCCAGAGCGACTGGTGCCCCATCAGGGCGGCGGCGAACATGGCGAGCATTGCCGCAGCAAATCCGGAGACCGCGAATCGCATGACCCGACGAAGGCCGAAGCGCGATCCCAGCCAGCCGTTCAACTGCGAAACACCGAAGAACGATACTGCATTGGCTGAAAAGGCGATCGCATATTGCGTGGGCGTCAGGCCGTAATGGTCGATAAGCACGAAAGACGAATTGGCGAGATAGACGAAGAAGGACGCAATCCCGAAGCCCCCCACAAAAACCAGCCCGAGAAAGTAACGATCTTTCAACAGACGACCATAGCCGCGTAAGGCGCTGCCCAGATTGCTTTCTAGCCGGGCTTCCGCCGTTCTCGTCTCCTTCTGCGCAGTCGCCACGAGAACGATACCGATAGCAGCCGCAACCAGAACGGCCCAGAAGACACCCCGCCAGCCGAAGAAGCTGATAATGACGGATCCCGTCAAGGGAGCCAGAATCGGCGATATGGAGAAAACCAGCATCAGAAGCGACATGAGGCGCGCAGCCTCGATGCCCGTATGAAGATCACGCACGACAGCACGTGGAATAACCATCCCCGCAGCAGCACCCAGCCCCTGCACAAAACGGAAAAGCACGAGCACATCTATGTCGGTGGCGACAGCCGAACCGATGCTGCCTATGCCAAACAGGACCAGCCCGCCATAGAGCGGCAGTTTGCGCCCGATCATGTCGGACAGCGGTCCGCAGAAGAGCTGCGCTATCGCGAGCGCAATGAAAAAGGCCAGAAGGCTCATCTGCACGGCACCGGTTTCCGCATGCAGATCGGCGGCAATGGTGGGCAGAGCGGGCAGATACATATCGATCGCAAATGGGCCAATGGCGGAAAGAAGGCCAAGAACAATGGCATTGCGCACAAGACTGGAAGCCATGGGGGACGCGCTTTCATCAATGTTTCGTGAGATTCCCGCACCGATTTCGGATCTCCGGTTTTGCTTGGGAGGATGGCGCCATCGGGCTCGCAAAATCGGTACAGGACAGATAAATCTTTGTATTCGCTTCGAGTTTTCGTTCTCACTCGATGAAGTCAGCCCATTTTTGGTTGTGGCTGACATTTGAAAACTCTGAAGCGAAAGGCATTCTATACGGATGGTCAAAACAGATTTGACACTAATGTCAAATTAGACACCATTGTCCAAAACGTCAAGCTATCTTATGTTGGGATTATGAAACCTACTGACATAATCGACATGGCCGTCCTGCCCGAGAAGCGCGCCGTATCCGAAAAGGGCTTGAATTCCGCGGCGATAAAGCCCGGACAGTGCATGAAGCGCGACTTCATCTTGTGTTCCGCAGCGCGGGTTTTCAACCGCGACGGGTTTCAGGGGGCGAGTATCGATCTCATTGCCAGCGAAGCGGGCGTGTCACGCCAGACCATCTACAATCATTACCGCGACAAGGAAGCGCTGCTCGCTGCCGTCGTCGAGGATGCACTGGCGCGTATGAGTGCGAGCATGTTCGCGGTTCTGGCCACATTTCCCCAGACCGGCGACAATCTGGAGCATGATCTGGTGGCGTTCTCCATCCGCATGAGCCGGAACTGCATCTACGATTCGTCCGGGGCGTTTCTGCGCAAGATATTGCAGGCCAATGAGACCAACCTGCCGCTTGCCGCCAGCATTTGCAATACGAAGGGCCCTGCACAGGCCATACCTGCGATCGCGGCGCGCCTGGCCCGCCTTGCGATGGATGGCCATCTGCACGTCGATGATCCCGATCTGGCGGCGCGCCATTTCATGGCGCTGATCAACGCCGACACCCATTATCATATACTGACCGGCCAGTGTCTGGATGATGCGATCATCGAGAAGAGCGCCGTCAACGGAGTGCGCACCTTCCTGAGGGCATTCGGACGTCGATAGACCCGGCGCCTCCAGTGGCGTTCAAAAATTGCACATCTTCAGGCCACAAGCATCGCGCTGTTGCATTTTCAGGTCATATATCATCGTATCTGATGAGAACGAACTTGACATCGACCTCCGAATCCGTGGGATAAGCAAACCATGGTACAGGACCTAATCCGTTACGATATTCTCGCTCAGGAAGCCCTCCGCGGCGTCATTCGCAAGGTTCTTGCGGAAGTGGCCAAGGCTGGCTTGCCAGGTAACCACCACTTCTTCATCACGTTCCTGACCGGAGCGCCTGGTGTGCGAATTTCCTCGCGCCTGAAGGAGAAATATCCCGAGCAGATGACGATCGTTTTACAGCATCAGTTCTGGGACATGCATGTGACCGACCAACTTTTCGAAGTTGGTCTTTCCTTCGGAGATATTCCGGAAAAGTTGACCGTTCCATTTTCGGCAGTCCGCGGTTTCTATGACCCTTCGGTCAATTTCGAACTCGAATTCGACGTAGCGATCAGCCAGCCCGAAAGCGACAATGACGAAGGCGGCAATGTTGCCCCCATTGAGATCGCTTCAACGGAAGCCCCGGTCGAGAAGGCGGAAAAGCCTAAATCGAAGTCGCGCAAGACTTCGGCCGAAAAAGAAGCTGCTGCTTCCAAAGACAGCAATGCAGATGAGGCCGACAAGGAAGCCAAGCCTTCGGCCGATGTGGTTTCGCTGGATGCATTCCGGAAGAAATAATACCGCGATTGCCATCCCGATCTGAAAATCTGCTGGCTCTATTTGTTTGATTGAATGGATCCCTTTTCACCGTTGATTGCAATCAATGGTGAAAAGCAAACGGCCGCTTTATAGTCGGTTTCGACGGCAACCGGTTCAGGATGAGTTCGATGATTCGTGCAATTGCTCAGGCAGTATTGTGGATAAGCGGCCTTGTCGCAGCCTTCTTTGTGGCCAAGGACGAACCGAATTTCCCTCTTCTGCAAATGACGGTCGGGCTCATACTTCTAATTCTGGTTTCCCTGGCTATCTGGTGGTTCACCAATCCGAAGAACCCGCAGAAATAGTGCCAACCTATTACGCACTTGCAGGCTCGGACCTAAACGCGGTAATTTTTCGAAAAATCTTCAACGTTTCCGCGTGGTTCCATGAGCGATATTGTCAACCTACGGCAGTTCAGAAAACAGAAAGCCCGCGCTGAGAAAGAGAAACACGCGGACCAGAACCGCGTTCATTTCGGACGAACGAAATCCGAAAAGGTTCTTACGCAGGCGGAAATGACAAAAGCGCAGCGTTTTCTGGATCAGAACCGCCTGGAGAAAAGCGACAAACCGGACGCGGAAAAGTGAACGCGCCGGGACGGTTACGTAAACATTCCGTCAGTATTCGCGGACATGCGACGAGCTATACACTCGAAGACCCGTTCTTTGAGTTGATTGAAGAAATTGCAGGTGCGCGCGAGATGTCCGTTGCAAGCTTGATCGCAGAAATCGATGGCAGGCGTGACAGGTCAATCAACCTGTCTTCCGCGCTGAGGCTCCACGTTCTGGATTGGCTCAAATCCCGATTGCCTCAAGGCTGAGGTGCCGGAGCAGCAGGCACTTGCTCCAGGCTTTTCAGAAATTCGTTGAGGGATTGCCCGCCGTCCGGCGATGCGAGGGGAGCATTCGTCCCTCCCGCCGGAGCGGCCTGCGGCTTCTGCGCCTCAAGCTGTTGCGCTTCCTCTGCGGCTTGCCGGGCCACTTCACGCGCCTTTGCTTCAGAACGGCGCCTTGCCTCTTCGTCACGCTGCAAGCGGTTGCGTTCCTCTTCATCCGCCTCAAAAAGTCCAAGCTGGCGGCGAAGACGCTGCTTCTCCATGAGGCTCGCCTGCATCGATTCAACACGCTCCTGCTCGCGCTCGAGTGCACGCTGGGTGAGGAACTGGATCAAGGGCTGCTTATCGAAAGTCACTTCCGGTACGCTATAGGTGCCCCCCAGAGAAAAGGCTACCTGCGGTGAGATGCCGGTATCGGAACCGCCATCGTTCTGGAACGTCAGACTGCCGTTTCCGCCAATACCGAGCGTGGACAGATCGAATTGCAGATCACCGAGAAGGACTGCATTGCCGTCATTCAGGTTCGCCGCAGCCATACGCGCGACACCGCCGCTAATGGTAAAGTCAAACCGCGCATTACCCGGCGTGAACATACCTTGCCCCATAGCCTTGTCGGCAATACCGACAAATTGCTTCGAAGCGAGCTTGTCCGGGCCAGACGACTGATCGCCCGCCGCGTCAGCTGCCGCGATCATCGCGGGCAATGCCGCCCCGTCCAGACCATTGACGGTAAAATTCTCCACGTCGAAACTTGCAGTTCCGGCTAGCGATCCGACGAGCGCCGCCACGCTCTCGCCACTTCCGTTCAGATTGACGGCAGCTTTCACTACGCCGCCAATCGGCGCAGCACCGGTCTCCAGCTGGTAGAAATCCTTGAGGTTTGCGCCACTCCACTTGAGTTCCGTCGAGAGAAGAGCATTCTTGTCGCTGTTGCTCAAGGAGACATTGCCGACCAGATATCCGCCCGCCCAATTACCAGTCAGTTCGTTCAGCTGAAGGCCGTCCATGGTCTTCAGAAGCCGTGCCGAAAACTCCGTGGCGGTCCCGAAGCCGCCCATATGCGCCTGCGCTACATTGAGTTTCACATCCAGCAGGAGCGGCAGCGATGATCGCACAGCGAATGCGCCACGCGGCCAGATCGTCTTCGCAACAGGTTTTGCCGGCTCGAACGCATCCTGCCCGAGCATGATCGCTGCGAGGCTGTCGACCTCAAGCGTGGCAAGCTTTGCCTCACCTTTCAGCTGCGGAAGTCCGCTGTCGGCAAAATTGGCCTCCAGCCTCGCCGAGACCTCTTCCCCGTCCAGCTTTCCCGTCAGATTGGGGAACCGCAAGATACCTTTTGCAAACTGGAAGTCGCTGGCAAGGTCTGCTGAAAGTCCCTCCCCAAATCCAGGCAGGGCGAAACCCGCCGTCGCGATGAAGGGTTGCAGATCGGCGGACTTCAGCTGAGCCTTGCCACTGGCGGCAATATCACCGCCAACCAGCGAAATCACACCGTCGGCGGTCGCTGCCCCGTCAGGTGCCGTGAGCTTGAGGAGCGTCCGCATACCCGCGCTCGGTGCACCTTGCATACTTAGATCGGCCGTAAGTTCACCCGCAAGCCCCAGCGGCAGGGTGGGCAATCCGATCAATGCAAGCACCGCTTCGCCTTGTTCCGATGCCGCGGTACCGTTCAATTGCATCTGCAACGGCTCGCTCTCCCCTTCGCCGCCGCTCGCGGTCCCCGACAGGTCCAGCTTCATGCCACCCGCCTTGCCGGTAACGCTGAACGAAAACTCGCCAACACCGGGAGGATTCTTGGCTTTCGCCTCGGCGGGTCGGTCGCTCTTGCCTTTTGATGCCGCAGTTTTTGCAGGCACCGGGGCCACCGCTGGTACCGAAGGCGAAACTGCGTTGGCGATGACATTGATTTCGCTGTCCTCGAACAGGCTAGGGAAATTGGCTGCCCGTATCGAAAGCGCGTGGAACAGCGGCAACTGGGGATAGCGATTGGCCATCAGCGACAGGAACCGCGAAAGGTCGGCAGACAGGATTGTCGCGTCGAGCGAGCCGGACGGCGTATTGGCAAAGGGTTCGTAAGTGCCGGTCGCAGTCAGTGTCGTGCCCGCCACGTCGCCGATCATCAGCCGGTCGAAATCGAAGCGTCCGTCATGAAGCCGGAGCGCCATATCGACATTGCCAGCCTCCATGTCCTGATACCGGACTGGTCCCGCCTTGAATGCCAGATTCAACGACTGACCATCAAGGAGACCGAGGCCGTCACCGCTCGAGAAAAATCCTGTAAAGGCTTGCAGTGCTTCGCTTTCCACCACACCGCCATTGAGCGCGAGCGTTATTGCAGGCTGCGCCAACCCCTTTACTTCGCGAACAAACGAGCCTTTGAGCGTTGTCTTTCCCAAGGCGATTTCAAGATTATCGATCCGCTGCATACCGTCGCGAAGTTCGACTTGACCGGAGAAGCCTGCACCGTCCAGCTTGCGGACGGAATCATCGACTGTCTCGTTGAGCCATGTTGCCAGTCCCGAAGGCTGGCGCGAAGCAACCAGCAATTCGCCCTTGAAGCCGAAATCCTTGCCGACCGAAAGCGTGCCCTTGGCTTCCACCTTGGTTCGTCCAGGAAGATCGGCAGCGAACTGACGAATATTCCAGTTGTTTCCATCAGGTTCCGCACTCACCGTGACCGAGCGTATCGTCGTACCACCCGCGATCACCGCAGGCAGGCGCAAATCCACATTGCCGGGTATGGTCGGAATGGGCAATTGCTCAAGAACACGGCGTGCAATCGCAATCCGGTCTGCAATTGGCATGTCTGAGCCAGTCTGTTCTTCGCTGGCGGCTTCGTTCGGCCCCCAGTAGAGCTGCTGGCCATCGGCGCTGACTTCGAAACGTGGCTCTTCGCCGTAATCGATGAAGGCCTTGCCATTCACCACATAAGGATTGTCGGCTGGCCCCTGTTCCATCCGGAATTCGCTCGCGTCGAAGCGACTGCCATCCGCCTTGAACTTTCCGGTTACACGCACGCCACTGAAAAAGGGCGTTTCCGCCGGCGCCTTCTGGTCTTTGCCCGTCTTTGCAACCATATCCGACGAACGGAGAGAAAAGTCGCCCGCATAGTCGAGCCGCCCATCGGTTACGGTCACATCGCCATCGGTCTCGAAAGTAGCCGGGATTGCATCCGGTGAAATTCGAGCCCGCACGCGCAGCGATCCATCAGGCTTCGCTTCGCCGCTTGTCAGGTCGATCGCAAGCCTTTCTCCCCGCAAGACGAGGCTTCCATTGGCCTGCCACGGACCTGCCAGACTGTTTGCAGAAATCACCGCATTGAGTTCGGTCGCCGTATGACTGCGACCGCTCGCTTCTTCGCGAAGCGTGATGGTGCCATCTTTGACGGAAAGTCGTTCCAGCTTGATTTTCGCCGGATCGAGCGGCGTCGACGGACGGATTGCCCAATCGACCTTGCCATCCCTGTCGAGCGAAATCGTCGCCCGCGGTCGGTCGACACGCATATCGAAGATCAGAAGCTGGCCGCGCAGGAACGGCATCAGTTCGGCATCCATCGAGAACGTGTCGACGGTCATCACCGGCTGAGCCGCGTCGGCCCCCACACGCACATCGGAGAAGGCCACCGAGGGAAATGGCAAAAGCCGGGCGCTGACATCACCGGCGACTTTGACGGGGCGGCCCAAAATACGGCTCGCCTCCCGCTCGAAATCGGCGCGATAGCCGCTCCAGTCAACAAAAGGCGGCACGACAAGTGCTGCCGTCAACAGCAGCACGAGTAGCCCGCCGACGATGACGAATATGCGGCCCAAAAACCAGCTCCGGTCAAACAGATTGCAAGTTAGCGTGAAACAAACGGTGAATCACGCTGTCTTTATCTGCGCAACATAACGGCATCGATCCGGCGACAACAAGGCAAATTGCATCCCGGCCACGCCGATATGCACGCCTGCATGAATCAAACTCTTGGCAAAATCGTTCAAAGGCCTGATTTGAATCACGAAATCAGTATTTTACCCGGATTCATGATGTTGTCGGGATCGAGCGCCTGTTTGATGGCCCGCATGTAATCCGTGGCCTCACCCAATTCCATGGTAAGATACTTCATCTTGCCCTGCCCGATACCGTGCTCACCGGTGCAGGTGCCCTCCATGGCGATGGCGCGTTTGGCGAGCCGGTCCATGAAAGCTTCGGCACGTTCCATTTCGCTCGCATCATCCGTGTCCAGAAGCAGGAGCAGGTGGAAATTTCCATCGCCCACATGCCCAACGATCGGAGCGATCAGGCCGGTTTCGGCGAGGTCCTTTTCCGTCTCGCCAATGCAATCGGCCAGACGCGAAATCGGCACGCAAACGTCCGTCGAAACACCTTTGCAACCCGGTCTCAGCAGGAACGATGCCAGATAGGCATCGTGCCGGGCACGCCAGAGCCTGTCGCGCTCCTCTCCATCGTGTGTCCACCGGAAATCGCCGCCGCCATTGCCCGCAGCAATCTCTCCAAACAATTCCGCCTGCTCGGCAACGCCGCTTTCCGTGCCGTGAAACTCGACGAACAGATAGGGCTGCGCCTCATAAGGCAGTTTGGAGTGGAGTATCAGCGCCTGCATCTGAAGCGTGTTCACAAGCTCGATGCGCGCAACGGGAATGCCCATCTGGATGGTTTCGATCACCGTGCGGCAAGCCGAATCCACATCCGGGAAAGGACAGATGCCACCGGAAATCGCCTGTGGAATTCCCTGTAGTTTCAATGTCAGTTCGGTGATGATGCCAAGAGTTCCTTCCGCTCCGACAAGCAGCCTCGTGAGGTCGTAGCCCGCAGCCGTCTTCTTCACGCGCTTGGAGGTCTCGATCAGGCGGCCATCGGGCATCACGGCTTTAAGCGCCAGCACATTTTCGCGCATGGTCCCATAGCGCACCGCATTCGTGCCCGAAGCGCGGGTTGAAGCCATGCCGCCCAGCGTGGCATTGGCGCCCGGATCGATCGGGAAGAACAGTCCCGTGTCGCGCAGATATTCATTCAGTTCCCGACGCGTAACGCCCGGCTCCACCACGCAATCGAGATCCTCTGCATGAACGGCAATGACCTTGTTCATGCGGGTGAGGTCAAGCGACACGCCGCCAGCGGGCGCGTTCACCTGCCCTTCGAGCGACGAACCGGCACCGAAAGCGATAACCGGCACACGGTGCTCGGCACATATACGCACGACATCCTGCACTTCCTGCGCGTTCTCGGCAAAGATGACGATGTCGGGCGCCTGCGTCGGCACATAGGTTGTCGTGTGGCCGTGCTGTTCGCGGATAGCCTGACCGGTCTGCGCACGCTCACCGAAACGCTGCTTGAGGACACCGACTGCTGCGGCGATACCGTCCTCGTTGCGGGCAAGCGCGACAACATTTTCAAGCGACATCGTTCATTCTCCGAAACTCGATATTCAAACGGCAGGCAGCGCCAGAGCAACCGGGTCTTGCCCAAGATGTTTCGCCACTGCCCGGATCACCAGATTATGGTCCTCGCGCTGCGGCAGCCCCGATACGATCACCGCACCGATCACGCCCGCCCCGGCAACGCAAATCGGAAACCCGCCCCCTGCCAGCGCGTAATCCTCCACATTCAGCGCCTTGTGGGGAGCGAACATGCGGTCCTCGCGGTTCTGTTCCAGAACAAGACGATAGGTCGAAGCGTGAAAGCGGCGCACCACATTGAACTTGCGGCGCAACCATTCCTGATTGTCCACTGTGCTTCCGGCTGTCGTTGCATAAAACAATTGCCGGTCCCACAGGGATATTTCGATGGCGATTCCAAGCTTTTCCTTCACGGCGATATCGCGGATGCTCGCACCCAGCGCAAATGCTGCATTTTCGTCAAACGAGGGAAAAATAAGCGCCTGTTCCTGTCGGATGATCTGCGCAATCGCCTGCTTGCTGTCGTCGCCTTGTGCCATTTTCTGCATTTCCCCGATGAGCTGCACGAAATCTGTGCGTTCCTTGTGCGCCTTCGATCACGTGATTGCAATAAGGCTTGTCGGCCATCAAACTTGATTGATCGGATGCAATCCACTAGTGGAGCCTTATGGTTCAGAACCCCAATATAGATGTGCCTCTGAAAGGCGATCAAATACCGGAATTTGTGGAAACCGCCGTATTCAAGCGCGACGTGTTTTCAGAAACCCATGCCGGCTATTTCGTGAACGATCCCGAAACCCGCATCATCCGTCGCGTGGTGAGCGCCGCTCCCTGGTGGTCGAAGCCGCTGGCCTGGATATTGGCCCGGCGCGAAATTCGCGGTCTCAAGACAGTGCGCGGTATCGAAGGCGTCCCACAACTCCTCGCCACCGACAAGGACGGGCTTTATCGATCCTGGACAGAAGGAACGCCATTGCATCTTGCGCGCCCTTCCGATCCGAAATGGTATCGCACCGCGCATCGCATTCTGCGCGACATGCGCCGGCTCGGTGTCACCCATAACGATCTCGCCAAGCCACAGAATTGGCTGATGACGCCTGAAGGCGAAGCAGCGGTCATCGACTTCCAGCTGGCAAGCGTTCATCGCCGTCGCGGTGCCCTCTATCGCCTGATGGCATATGAGGATTTCCGCCATCTGCTCAAGCAGAAGCGTGCCTTCGCCAAGGACCGGATGACGCCAACGGAAAAACGCATTCTGGCGCGCCGGTCGCTGCCCTCCCGCATCTGGCTCGCGACAGGCAAGAAGGTCTACAACTTCATCACCCGTGGCATTTTCAGCTGGTCGGACGGTGAAGGTACGGGCGACCGGATCGACAACGAAGGTCCTGCAATCCGTGCGGCACTGAAATCCGATCCGCGCGTAACCGATGTGGCGCTTGCGCTCTATTCACTTCCAGCCAAGGGCGTCGGCATCTACGCTTTCGTGGAAACGCTGAACGCAGACGAGAAAAGTCTGCGCGCAAGGCTTAAAGGACAGAAGGTCGAACTGATCCAGCCGGTTGCCCATCTGCCACGGCGCGCCGATGGGACCGTCCGCGACGACATTCTGCGGCTGATCGCCATGAACCAGATGACGGAACTGGACGATCTGTTGCAGCGTGAACCCGAACTGCGCGGGCTCGTCGAAGCGCTGGCTTCTCATCGCCTGAACTTTACGGATCGGCGCGTTACTCAATTAGAGTAGTCGAATATTTTAACCCTTTCGCTGGTCTTTCAGCCACGAATCATTACATTCGGGTCAAATGTCTGACTTTCCCGACGATATGCCGTTTTTCGGCGATGACGACGCTCCGGCAAGCCGCACGCCTGCTCCCGGCAGCATTGCCGCACGTGCCATGGCAGCACGCAACCAGCAGCGCGGCGAACCCGATTACCTGAAAGGGCTGAACCCCGAACAGCGTCAGGCCGTGCTGACGACAGAGGGTCCGGTGCTGGTGCTTGCCGGTGCGGGCACTGGCAAGACACGCGTTCTGACGACCCGTATCGCGTATATTCTGACCACCGGCCGTGCCTATCCAAGCCAGATTCTCGCCGTGACCTTCACCAACAAGGCTGCGCGTGAAATGAAGGAGCGTATCGGCCATCTGGTCGGCGGCGCAGTGGAAGGCATGCCATGGCTCGGCACATTCCACTCCATCGGCGTCAAGCTTTTGCGCCGCCATGCGGAACTTGCCAATCTGACATCGGATTTCACGATCCTCGATACGGATGATGTGATCCGGCTGATCAAGCAGCTCATTCAGGCTGAAGGCCTTGATGACAAGCGCTGGCCGGCGCGCACCTTCGCCAACATGATCGACGGATGGAAGAACAAGGGATTCGGCCCATCCGATATTCCTGAAGGCGATGCACGCTCATTCGGCAATGGTCGCGGGCGCGAGCTTTATCAAGCCTATCAGGAACGCCTGCGCACATT
The DNA here is from genome assembly GCF_049065885.1 of Brucella sp. IR068. Lineage (NCBI taxonomy): Bacteria > Pseudomonadati > Pseudomonadota > Alphaproteobacteria > Hyphomicrobiales > Brucellaceae > Brucella > Brucella sp. IR068. The sequence continues at coordinate 37,306 of NZ_JBAKHE010000007.1, forward strand.
GAACGCCTGCGATTTCGGCGATCTTCTGCTGCATCCGATCCGCATCTTCCGCAATCATCCGGATATCCTGCGCGAATATCACGCAAAGTTCCGCTACATTCTGGTGGACGAGTATCAGGATACAAATACAGCGCAGTATCTCTGGCTGCGCTTGCTTGCACAACGCCCTCAATCGAGAAATACCTCTCCCACAACACAAAACACAAATGCGCCCATACAGCCCGCTAGGGCGTCCGAAGGCCCCCGCGGAGCCGGTGAGCGCCGCGAACTCGGCGTGAGCGAAAACAAAGTCAATCTGTGCTGTGTCGGCGATGACGACCAGTCGATCTATGGCTGGCGCGGGGCAGAAGTGGACAATATTCTTCGTTTCGAGAAGGATTTCCCGGGCGCAGTCGTCATCAAGCTCGAGCGCAACTACCGCTCCACGGCGCATATTCTCGGCGCCGCCGCACACCTGATCGCCCATAATGAGGGCCGCCTCGGCAAAACGCTGTTTACGGAAGCGCCCAATCCGGACGATCCACGGGTGAAAGTTCATGCCGCCTGGGACTCCGAAGAAGAAGCGCGCGCAGTCGGCGAAGCGATCGAACAAGCGCAGCGTCAGGGGCACCTCCTCAACAACATGGCGATCCTCGTTCGCGCCTCTTTCCAGATGCGTGAATTCGAAGACCGCTTTGTCACGCTTGGCCTCAATTACCGTGTCATTGGCGGTCCGCGCTTCTATGAGCGCCTCGAAATCCGCGATGCGATGGCCTATCTGCGCGTGGTCGCGCAACCGGCCGACGATCTGGCGTTGGAGCGCATCATCAATACGCCGAAGCGCGGGTTGGGCGAAGCCGCCATCCGGCAGGTGCATGATTATGCCCGCGCACGCGACATTTCCATGTTCGCTGCGGCTTGCGACCTCATCGAAACCGAAGAGTTGAAGCCGAAGCCACGCTCCGCGCTGCGCGAAGTGGTCGAGAATTTCCTGCGCTGGCAGTCAATGATCGACAATACCCCGCACACGGAACTGGCGGAAACCATCCTCGATGAGTCCGGCTACACGGCTATGTGGCAGAATGACAAGTCTGCCGAAGCACCGGGTCGGCTTGAAAACCTCAAGGAACTCATCCGTTCCATGGAGGAATATGAAAGTCTGCGTGGTTTCCTTGAACATGTCGCCCTTGTCATGGATGCCGAGCAGAACGAGGATCTGGATGCCGTCAACATCATGACGCTGCATTCGGCCAAAGGTCTGGAGTTTGAAACCGTCTTCCTTCCTGGCTGGGAAGAAGGCCTGTTTCCCCACCAGCGCGCGCTTGATGAAGGTGGCCGTTCGGGCCTTGAGGAAGAACGTCGCCTCGCCTATGTCGGCGTGACCCGCGCCAAGAAAAATCTGCATATCTGGTTCGTGTCCAACCGGCGCATTCATGGAATGTGGCAATCCACCATTCCCTCCCGTTTTCTGGAAGAATTGCCGGAAGCGCATGTGGAAGTGGCTGAACTGGAAGGCAATTACGGCGGTTATGGCGGTGGCTATGGGCAGTCCCGTTTCGATAAGGCCGATCCGTTCCAGAACACCTATTCGACGCCCGGCTGGCAGCGCGCACAGCAGAACCGTTCCGATGCGACACGCAATAACTGGGGCTCGCGCTCCGGCAGCCGCGTCGAGCGTATCGGCTATGGCGAGACCGATTCCGGCTTCGGCGCCGGACGTGGTTCTGTGAAGGGCCGCACGATAGACGGCGAACTGGTAGCCAAGTCAGTGGCAGACAAGCCATCGGCCTTCAAGCTTGGCGACCGCGTGTTTCATATCAAGTTCGGCAATGGCACGATCTCGCTTATCGACGGCAACAAACTCACCATCGATTTCGACAAGGCCGGGCAGAAGCGCGTTCTCGACAGCTTCGTCCAGCCGATCTGAATAACATCTGGTCAAGAAGCCGGAATAGCAAAAGCTTTGTTATTCCGGCTTACCTTTAGCCCACGTAACATCGCCCTTATAGAGCGGCACGGTCGAAAGCGAGGTCTTCGCGGAACCGTCCTGAACCTGCGTCGCATGGGCGAGATAAAGCAGCGTATTGTTCGTCTTGTCGTAAATGCGCGTGATGACGAGCTTCTTCCAGATCAGACTGGTGCGTTCGGAGAAAACCCGCTCTCCACCCTTGCCAAGATCAATGTCGCCTATGGTGATCGGCCCTGTCTGCTCACATGAAATCGAAGCATTGGATGGGTCTTCAAACCAGTTACCCTTTTGCAACCGGTCGATCATGCCACGTGAGAACGACGCCAGATGGCAGGTTACGCCCTGCACCTTCGGGTCCTGTACCGCGTCGATGACGATATCATTTCCAAGCCAGTCGACGCCGACCTTGCCGACTTCCTCGGCGGGAGCCGCCGAAGCTGCAACAACCATCATTGGAGCAAGCAACAAACCGGCAAAACGCTTCAGTCCGACCATATTTTCCAGTCTCCAGAACTATCGTGACGTGAAAGTGGGAAAATAATTACGGCTTTGCAAGAGCCGGATTCAGCCGCTCCACTTTTCAAGAAACGCCTCGATCTCGAGCGTCTGAATGTACGGCACCGCTTCGTAGAGTTTTTCCACTGGCCAGTTCCACCATTCAAGTTCAAGCAGCCGTTCTATGACGGCATTGTCGAACCTTTTGCGAATAAAATGGGCCGGAACACCACCGACCACATGATAAGGCGGCACATCCTTCGTGACCACGGCGTTCGCGCCAATCACAGCGCCATGGCCGATCTGGACGCCCGGTGTGATGACCGCACCGTGGCCGATCCACACATCATTACCGATGATCACGCGCTGCGCCTGACGCCTTGCGCGGAACTCTCCATCAACGCCCAGATAACGAAAATATTCATTTGGCCGGTAGCTGACCTTATGCGTCGTCAGCCGCTCCATCGGGTGTTCAAGCGCATTGATGCGGACATTCGCAGCAATGGAGCAGAACTTGCCAATCTCGGCATAGATCCCCTCACCGTTCCGCTCGAAATAGGTGAAATCGCCGACCGTGACTTCACGCAGAATCACACGCTCACCGATATCCGCATACCGCCCCAGCTTGACTGATTTCAGCTGAGCAGTGGAATGAATGCGAGGTTCACTGTTTTGGAAACGAAGGTCATCTGACGACGTCATGAATATTCACCCGAAGCATCGCTACAAACAGCGAAATCCGCGAAGATCGGCCTATGCCGCTGCCATTTCAGGCATATATCAGTTCGCCCCCTTGCGAAAGACAAAGCAAGTGTCCCCTAAACTCGTTCATCTCCCACGCGACAAATAGTCAAAAATTTCAGAAATTATTGAAAATTGAACAAATGACCCTACACTGCCGCCAGCTCTTCATGATGGCAGGATGCGGCTTTAACGACGGTTCTGCAATGCATAAAGAAAAGATAGGTTGTTGAGCAGCGCAACGAGGCGCGTTCGGAAATTCAAGGCTGACTGGACATGAAAAAATTCCTGCCCATCTTCATCATCGCCTTTATCGTCGTCATTGTCGGCGCTGCGGGGCTTAACCTTTTCCGCGACAAGCAGGCGGCTAAAGAACCGTTTGGCGGCCCACTCAACCTCGTCACCATGGACGGAAAGCCGTTCACCGAGAACGACCTGCGCGCTGCGCCGGCGGCCATCTTCTTCGGCTTCACTCACTGCCCCGATGTCTGCCCCACCACGCTCTATGAGATGGATGGCTGGCTGAAGCAGCTCGGACCGGAGGGCAGTGACATCAAGGCTTATTTTATCACCGTCGACCCGGAACGTGACACGCAGGAAGTCATGAAAACCTATGTCGGCAACGTTTCCGACCGCATCATCGGCGTCACCGGTACGCCGCAGAATATTGCGGATGTGGTGAAGTCCTACCACGTCTACGCAAAGAAGGTTCCCGGTGAAGACGGCGAATATACCATGGATCATACGGCATCGGTATTTCTGCTCGACAAGGGCGGCCGCTTCCGCAGCACCATCGCCTATCAGGAAAACCCGGATACGGCTCTGGAAAAGTTGAAGAATCTGGCCAAAGGCGCTGCAAAGAGCTAAGGAGAAGCTCTAGAACATTTCCAGCAGAGAGCTTTTTACTTCATGGCCCAGTCACGACTTTTCTTTTCGGCAGATAAGGCGGAAGCCGAGCGCGTCTACAACATTCTCGAACAGGCTTTCGAGGAGGATGGCTTTCCCATAGCAATCACCGAGATCGATGAAGATCGACAGGTTTTCGAGGTTTCGGTCTATGTCGAGGACAATGCCGAAGAAGTTGCTGGGCGGATCGATGAACTGGTGGGTACGGGCCTTTTTGCCGTCGAGGAACTGCCGGACATCGATTGGGTCACGCATTCGCTGGATGGTCTGAAGCCGGTGAGAGCCGGACGTTTCTTCGTCCATGGCTCGCACGACCGCGACAAGATCGAAGTGGGCGATATTCCCATCGAAATCGACGCGGGTCTTGCTTTTGGCACCGGCCATCACGGAACAACGGCGGGATGCCTCGAACTGATCGAGGAGACCGTCACCAGCGAACATCCGACCAATGCGCTTGATCTCGGTACCGGCAGCGCCGTTCTCGCCATCGCTATCGCCAAGCTCGCTCCCATTCCGGTATTGGCTACCGATATCGACCCCGTCGCCGTTACGGTCGCTGCTGAAAATGCCGCCAAGAATGGCGTTGCCGAGCACATCGTCACGGCAACGGCCGAAGGCTTCGGCCACGCGATATTCCGTTCCCATTCGCCGTTCGACCTGATCGTCGCCAATATTCTGGCCAATCCGCTTATCGAGCTTGCGCCTTCCCTAAAAGAACATCTCGCGTCCGGCGGTTCCATCATTCTTTCCGGAATACTTGACAGCCAGCACGATGCGGTGCTCGCTGCCTATCAGGCACAGGGTCTCACCCATCAAAAGACGCTGCATCGCGAAGGCTGGGTGGCGATCCATTTGAAATAAAGCATTTCCAGCAAAAGTGCGAAGTGGTTTTGCTCCGGATAATGCGTAACATCTAAGAGTCAGAGCAGTTTAACCAGACTGCTCTAACTGGCCGCATGCACCACGGCGTATTCCTGTTTTGAGCGAGTTACAAAATGGCTATTCAGAATTTCGACGTCACCACAAATCCGGCCAATGGAGCCCCGCGCGTTGCAAAGCTGCGCGCGAAGATGGCCGAGCTTGGCCTCGACGGTTTTCTGGTTCCTCGCGCCGATGAGCATCAGGGCGAATATGTCCCGCCCCATGCGCAGCGTCTTGCCTGGCTGACCGGCTTCACCGGATCGGCAGGTGCTGCGCTCATCCTCAAGAACAGCGCCTATGTGTTCGTGGATGGACGCTACGAATTGCAGGTTCGCGCCCAGACCGACCCAAAGGTCTTTTCCTATGAAAGCCTCGTCACCAACCCACCGGCTTCCTGGCTGGCGGAGAACGGCAAGGGTCTGAATATCGGCTTCGACCCGTGGCTTCACACCATTTCGGAAGCCCGCGCTTTGCGCGAGGCGCTCGAAAACCAGGGTGGTCAACTGGTTCCAGTCGAAATCAACCTTGTCAACGCCATTTGGGACGACCAGCCCGGCGTGCCTGCGGCGGAAGTCACGATCCAGCCAGCCCGTTTCGCAGGTCATGAGGCGGAGGACAAAATCAGGGAAATGCAGACGGCCGTTGCCGCTAGTGGCGCCAGCGCGACTGTCCTCACCGATCCGTCCTCGGTCGCGTGGGTGTTCAATATTCGCGGCAAGGACGTTTCCAACACGCCGCTTCCGCTCAGCTTTGCCATCATTCCCGCGCAAGGCGAGCCAGAGCTTTTTATTGATGAACGCAAGCTTGCCATCGAACCGCGTGCCTATCTGACGCAGCTTACCAGGCTCGCAGCACCTGCCGATCTGGAGGGGCATCTCAGTGCTCGCGCGGTCAAAGGCGAAGCCATCCTTCTCGATCCCGCTCTTGCTGCCGAAAAACTCCGCCTTATCGTCGACAGTTCAGGCGGTAGCGTGATCGAAGGGAAGGATCCAGCCCGTATTCCTCGCGCCATCAAGAACAAGGCTGAGCTTGATGGCTCGCGCGCAGCACATGAGCGCGACGGTGTGGCGATGGTCAATTTCCTTTCCTGGATCGACGCCCAGAAGCCCGGTACGGTCGATGAAATCAGCGCGGCCCGAAAGTTGGAAGAATCGCGTGCCGATGCCGGGCGAGATTTCCAGATGCCGCTGGAAGACATATCCTTCGACACGATCTCCGGTGCGGGGCCAAATGGTGCGATCATCCATTACCGCGTCAACACCGATACCAACAGGACGCTCGAAGACGGTGAGCTTTATCTGGTCGATTCCGGCGCGCAATATCGCGATGGCACCACCGACATCACCCGCACCGTGCCCATCGGCAGCGTGTCGCCGGAGACGATCAAGGCCTTCACGCTCGTGCTGAAAGGGGTGATCGCGATCACCACCGCCCGTTTCCCGAAAGGCACGCGCGGCCAGGATATCGACGTTCTGGCCCGCATCGCACTGTGGAAGCATGGTTTCGACTACGCGCACGGAACCGGCCATGGCGTCGGCTCCTACCTGTCGGTCCATGAAGGTCCGCAGAGCATTTCGAAGAAGGGCGCGCAGGAGTTGCTGCCGGGCATGATCCTTTCCAATGAGCCGGGTTATTACAAACCGGGTTCATTCGGCATCCGCATCGAAAACCTCATCATCGTCACCGAACCGGAAGTGCCCGAAGGGGGCGACATTCCGATGATGGGCTTCGAGACACTGACTTTCTGCCCCATCGACCGGCGCTTGATCGACAAGTCGCTGTTCACGCAGGAGGAAATAGACTGGCTGAACAGCTATCACGCCCGCGTGCGCGAGAAGCTCTCCGGCCATCTCAAGGACGCTGAACGCAAATGGCTTGAAGCGGCCACCGCGCCGCTTTAATAGCACTTTCACGCAGCAAAATGGCGTAGCACTATCAGGAGCGCTACGCCCGCAAAGAACATTGTCATCATGCTGAGCCGCAGCGAGAGCACGATACACACCGCCAACACGAGCAGTTCCCGCCAGCCGTGATCTGAAGCGGGTGCGGCCACAATGGCCGTCAGAACAGCCGCAGGCACAGCGTTGAGCGCCGCTTCCACCCGATAATGCACATGGCTGAAGCGTGACAGGACCAGATGCCCGCCGATGCGGGTAAGATAGGTACAGAGCGCACTTGCAAGAATGATCCAGATCGTGGTGGACATTTATGCCTCCCCTTCGCGTGGTTTTGCGATAATCGCCGCCAGCGCAATTCCGCCAAGCGCGCCCAGCGAAACATGCCACGGAGACCCCACGAATTTGTAGGCTGCGACCGCAGAAATCGCACTGGCTATAACGACAGGCAGCCAGTTCTGGCGATGGCGGAAACTCATGACCATGCCGAGAAAATAGATTGGCAAAAGAAAGTCGATGCCGAAGGCATAGGGGTTGGTAATCAGATTGCCAAACAATCCACCGATAAGCGCTTCCAGAACCCAGGTCAGATAGAAGGTGAGCCCGAGGGCCATGTACCAGGCGAAGGTGACCGGCTTGCCGGCTTCCGCACGCTGTTCGACTTCCGCATACTGGATGTCCACCAGAACGAAAAAAGCCAGCGCCTTTTGCCATAGCTTGAAGTGACGGATGCGGCGACCTGTCGTCGCCGAATAGAGCACGTGCCGGAAATTGACCGCGAAGATCGACATGACGATCATCCACGGCGCAATATTCTGGCTGAAGAGATCGAGCCCCACCATCTGACTGGCACCGGCATAGATGATCGCGCTCATGAACACCGCTTCGGAAAGCGACAAGCCGTTATCGACAGCCAGCGCGCCGAACAGCAAGCCAAATGGCGCTCCTGCGACGACAAGCGGAAGTCCACGCCGGACACCGTCAACAATATCGGCGCGCGCTGAAGCCCTTCCGGGCCGAAAAGTCTGATTCACGAATACTTACTCCTCCGAATGAAGAGTAGTTATGAAATTCTGCTGCCCGTTGGAATATGATTTCCCAAAAAATCATACTATTAAACGGCGATGCCGCATTTGGGCATCACTCATAAATCCCGCTGATGCATTCATGAATGATCATGATTGTTGTGGAACAGTCTTTTCGATTTTGTGCATCCAGTCCACCAGTGGACGAGCCCGTTCGGTGAAATCGACAAGACGATCCGCCAGATCGGCACGGGTAATCGTTTCAGGATCGATTTCCATCCGCACCGAGTAATGCCGATTGCGGATGGCTTCCAGCAGATCGTCGTCGGTGACGGCTTCAAAACCTCGCGGCGTTCGTTTCAGCCGGTCGTAGTCGCTGATCTTCAAACCGTTTTTCTTGAGTTTCGCGACCATGGCGCGGAATTCTTCCGGCTTCTCGACGATAGAGTTGCGTATGGCTTGGAGCAGTTCTTTCTTCGGTCCCCACCACGCGACACAGGCGTAGCTGTCGCGCACACCCGGCAAGCCGATGCAGACATAGAAGCATCCGCTCTCGTCCCATTTCGTGCCCGATTGCGACAGCAATGCGGACAGATGACGATTATAGGGAGCCTTATCCTTTGAAAACCGCGTGTCACGCTTGATACGGAACTGCGATTTCACCCGGTCGCCCTTGAACGGCAGACCGGCCTTTTCGAACCGGCTCGTCAGTTCCTCGACAAGATCGCCAAGCGGCTCCTTCAATTGCTGCTCGAAAAGTTCCTTGTTCTCCACGAACCATTCGCGGTTCTGGTGAAAATCCAGAGCTTTCAGAAACGGGATCGCTTTCTCGCCAAAACCGTTGAACGGGGCCATTATTCTTCTCCGACCAGCTTGAACCAGGCATCTTCGTTGATGACTTCGATGCCAAGCTCCGATGCCTTCGCAAGCTTGGAGCCCGCACCCGGTCCAGCCACCACAAGATCGGTCTTCTTCGATACCGATCCGGCGGTCTTTGCCCCATAGCGTTCTGCCATGGCCTTGGCCTCATCGCGCGACATACGCTCCAGACTGCCCGTAAACACCACCGTCTTGCCTTCCACCGGCGAACCGGTGGCAACGCGCGCCGCCTCATCAAGCGGCGTCACTTCCGCCAGAAGAGCCGTCAGCACTTCGCGGTTATGCGGCTCGGCATAAAAATCCACGACCGCCTCGGCAACAATGGAACCAATGCCCTCTACCGCGATCAGGTCCTGCCAGACTTCATTACCTTTGTCTGTACGGTCGCCTTCTTTCGGCGGGACGGCTTCCAGTGCAGCTTTTTCAAACGCGGCATAAGACAGATAGGCTCGGGCGAAGCGTTTGGCATTGACTTCGCCGACATGACGGATGCCGAGGCCGAACAGAAAGCGGTTGAGCGCAATCTCGCGCCGGTCGTTGATTGCATCGTAAAGCTTCTTCACGGAAGTCGCGCCGAAGCCTTCGATGTTCTCAAGCTTCTTGAGCGAACCCGCCTGCCGCTTTTGCAGCGTAAAGATATCCGCAGGCGATTTGATCTTCAGGCTGTCGTCCTCGGCGTGGAAGAAGAACTCAACCTGCTTTTCGCCAAGACCTTCGATATCGAAGGCATTGCGCGATACGAAATGGCGAATGCGCTCGACCGCCTGCGCCGCACAGGTCAGGCCACCGGTACAGCGGTAGACCGCCTCGCCTTCCTCACGCACCGCGTGGCTCCCGCAGACCGGGCATTCATGCGGGAAATGGAACGGCACGGCATCGACCGGACGCTTCTCCAGTACAACATCGACAATCTGCGGGATAACGTCACCTGCGCGCTGCACAATGACCGTATCGCCAAGGCGAATGTCATGCTCGTCCGCGCGGATACGCTCCCCCTTGAGACCGATGCCCTTGATATAATCTTCGTTGTGCAGCGTCGCATTGGTGACGACCACCCCGCCGACCGTGATCGGCTCCAGTCGCGCCACCGGTGTCAGCGCGCCGGTTCGCCCGACCTGAATGTCGATATCGCGCAGGATCGTCGTCGCCTGTTCTGCCGGAAACTTGTGCGCAATGGCCCATCGCGGGCTGCGCGAGCGGAAACCAAGCCGCGTCTGCAGATCGAGCCGGTCGACCTTGTAGACCACGCCGTCGATATCATAGTCCAGCGTCGGTCGTTCGAGCCCAATGGCACGGTAATGCGCAAGCAATTCGTCCCCCCCGTGAAGCCGCTTTGTCAGCGGATTGACCGGGAATCCCCACTCGCGAAACATCTCGACCATGCCCATCTGCGTGTCGGCGGGCATGTCCGACATTTCACCCCAGGCATAAGCGAAGAACTTCAGCTTTCGGCTCGCCGTCACCTTGGCGTCCAGTTGGCGTAACGAACCCGCTGCCGTGTTGCGCGGGTTCACATAGGTCTGCTTGCCTTCAGCGGCCATCTGCTCATTGAGCGCGAGGAAATCGCTCTTGGCCATATAGACCTCGCCGCGCACTTCCACCACGGACGGCGCTCCAGCCGGTAGCCTGTTCGGGATTTCGGCAATGGTGCGGATATTCGCGGTCACATTCTCACCGGTCGTGCCGTCGCCGCGTGTTGCGCCGCTGACCAGAACTCCGTTCTCGTAACGGATCGACATGGAAAGGCCGTCGATCTTCGGCTCGGCGGTAAAAGCGATGGAATTATCCGGCAACTGCCCCAGAAATCGGTAGACGCTGCCGACAAAATCACGCACGTCCTCATCCGAAAACGCGTTGCCGAGCGAAAGCATCGGGCGCGCATGGACAATCGGGGCGAATTTGGAAACCGGCGCAGTGCCGACCCGCAAGGACGGGCTATCTGTCCGCACCAGATGCGGAAAGCGCGCTTCGATTGCATCGTTGCGCCGCTTCAGCGCGTCATATTCCGCATCTGAAATTTCCGGCCGGTCATTGGCATGATAAAGCTCATCATGATGCGCAATCTCACGCGCCAGCCGCTCCAGTTCGGAAACGGCTTCAGGCTCGGTCAGTTTTTCGACGGGAATATCGGTCATAGGCGAAGCAAAACCTGCTGATTCAGTTTCGCCCAACATAAACAAGAAATATGATTACGCCTACGAAAACAGCGAGGTGCACAATGACTGCTGACAGGCTTTTAAATGGCCAGCGCGCTATTTTCGGCAAGCAGACGCTCCGCCGCCGCGCGCGCTTCATCGGTGATGCTGGCGCCGGCGAGCATACGGGCAATCTCTTCCTGCCGCTCGTCCACCCCGATGGATCGAATCGAAGTCGCCATCCGGTCTTCGTTGGTCGCCGACTTGGCGATCAGGAAATGGGTGGAGGCACGCGCCGCCACCTGCGGCGCATGCGTAACCGAAAGCACCTGCACACGGCCCGAAAGCCGTGCAAGGCGCTGGCCGATCGCATCCGCCACAGCGCCGCCCACGCCGGTATCGATTTCATCGAATACGAGCGTCGGAGCAGAACCGCGATCGGCAAGCGCCACTTTCAGCGCCAGCAGGAAGCGCGAAAGCTCGCCACCCGAAGCGACCTTCATCATGGGCCCTGCCCGCGTGCCCGGATTTGTGCGCACCCAATATTCCACCGTATCGATGCCTTCCGCCGCGCGGGCTTCCGGATCGGTCGTCATTTCGACGATGAACTCGGCGCGCTCGAGCTTGAGCGCAGGCAATTCGGCCATCACAGCGGCCTTCAGATGTTCTGCGGTTTCCTTGCGCGAAGCGGAGAGCTTGGCGGCAGCCATATCATAGGCCGCACGCATTTCGCTCGCCTGGCCTTCAAGCTGGACGAGCTTTTCCGCCCCGGCATCGAGGTCGGCAAGATCGGCATCCATCTTGTCACGCAGCGCGGGCAAGCCTTCCACGGCAACGGAATATTTGCGCGCGGCAGCACGCAGCGCAAAAAGCCGTTCCTCGACCTGTTCCAGTACGCGGGGATCGAAATCGATTTCGCGCATGGCATGATCGATGCCGTCCTGCGCAAGAGCCAGGCTGTTGAGCGCTTCGTCGATTGCCTTGCAAACCGGTTCCAGCAGATGCGGCGCTTCCGGAATTTTGCGCTCCAGCCGACGCACAAGGCTTGCAAGCGACGGCACGGGAGACCCCTGTCCCGACAGCAATTCGCCAGCTTCGTTCACGTCACCGGCGATTTTTTCGGATTTCATCATGATCGCGCGACGTTCAGCGAGTTCTTCCTCTTCGCCGGGTTGCGGATCGAGCTTCGTCAGTTCTTCGACCGAAGAGCGCAGATAGTCGCCTTCTCGCTCGGCCTGTTCGACGCGGGCGCGGTGTTTGGAAAGTGCGGTTTCTGCGTCGCGCCAAGCCTTGTGACGCTCACGAACCACCGCGGCCTCTTGTTCGAGACCACCGAAGGCATCCAGCAATGTACGATGAAGATCGGTATCGATCAGGGCGCGGTCGTCGTGCTGGCCGTGAATTTCCACCAGCTTGCGCCCAAGGTCGCGAAGGAGCGCGACGCTCGCCGCCTGATCATTAATGAAGACGCGCGTGCGGCCATCGCCCATCTGCAGGCGGCGCAGGATGATGTCGCCATCATCGTCAAAACCGTTTTCGCGCAGAAAATTCCGGGCAGGATGTCCGCCCGGCACATCGAATACCGCCGTCACCTGCCCCTGATCGGCGCCATGACGCACCAGTGAGGCGTCGCCGCGCGCGCCCAGAGCCAGTGAAAGCGAATCAAGCAGGATGGACTTGCCCGCCCCGGTTTCACCGGTAAGCACGGACAAGCCCGTCTTGAACTCGATGTCGAGCCTTTCAATCAGAACAATATCGCGGATCGACAGGTGCGACAGCATGTGAGATTCAGCTTATGAGCCGCCGCCGGTGATGAGCGCCGAAGCCTTGGCCAGCCACGAATTGCCATTCTCGCGCGGCTGAAGACCGCCGCTCTGCAGGAGCTTGTAGCTGTCCTTGTACCACTGGCTGTCCGGATAGTTCTTGCCGAGAACCGACGCGGCCATCTGGGCTTCCGAGGTCAGGCCAAGCGCATAATAGGCTTCGACAAGACGGGCGAGTGCTTCTTCCACCTGACGGGTGTTGGAATATTCTTCCACCACGCCGCGGAAGCGCTTGATGGCTGCCAGATATTCCTTGCGTTCCAGATAGTAACGGCCGACCTGCATTTCCTTGCCTGCAAGCTGGTCGCGGGCGAAGCGGATCTTGGCCTTGGCGTCATCCGTATATTCGGAATCCGGGAAGCGATCGACCACTTCCTGCATCGCGGCGATCGCGCGGCGGCTTGCGGCCTGGTCGCGGGTCACGTCCGGAATCTGGCGGAAGTAGGAAAGACCAATGATGTAATAGGCATAGGCCGATTCCGGCGAAGTCGGGTAAAGCGTGTTGTAACGCTTCGCCATCGAGATCGCTTCTTCGTAATTGCCCTTGCGGTAGTTGGTGAAGGCAGCCATCACGAGCGACTTGCGCGCCCATTCCGTGTAGGGATGCTGGCGGTCGACGGCTGCGAATTTCTTCGCGGCTTCATCGAGGCGACCTGCATCCAGATTGGCGAGACCTTCATTGTAGAGCTTGTCGGCAGGATCGATCGTCTCGACATATTTGGTGAGATCGATGTCGTCGTCCTTGCTGGCACAACCGGCGAGCGGGATAAGAACGGCGATAGCGCTAGTAAGCAGCGCGGTTTTCGTCACACCCTTGAATTTGAAACTCGTCATGCGGTCTCCGGCCTTCTGGCAGCGTCATTCCTGTTTGGAGTTGCGTGCTTCTAGCACTGCACGGCTGCTCCATCCATACAAAACATTCAGCTCCAGCCAATGTAAGAACATTGCTGACGCTGTTTTGGCCGTCCATAAACCACATGCAGGCGAAATCGGCAATCGTCTAGTAGCCCGAATCCGCCGGACGGCACGTCGAAACCCGTAACCAGTGTGAATTGTCCCCGGTATTGACCACCCGCATGGGTAGATACTCCCCGATCAATCCACCGCGGAAACGGCGCACCGACTCAATTGCGAGGGGAACCGGCGAACACGGCCCAATTAAGGCCATGTGCCGATACCCACTCATTTCATGCTATAAATCAAAGCGCCCAGGGAGCAGCGATATTCGGCTTCACGGCAACGAAATCGGAGGCTCTTGAATTCTTGCGGACACCCGAAGCTTCGACAATATCGAATGCCGACTTGTCCGACAGCAACGCCTTCACGGTTTCCGCATTCAGCCGGTGGCCGCTGCGATAGGAGCGGAAGCAACCGATGAACGGCAGGCCTGCCAAGGCCAGATCGCCAACGGCATCGAGCGTCTTGTGACGGACGAACTCGTCCTTGAAACGCAAACCACCGGGATTGATGACCGAATTATCGTCACCGATGACGAGCGAATTGTCGAGCGACGAACCAAGCGCATGGCCGGAAGCCCAGAGGCGCTCCACGTCCTTCATGAAACCGAAAGTGCGTGCGGTGGAAAGCTCCTTGCGAAAGGTTGCCTCATCCACATCGTCCGCGAATTTCTGCCGGCCGATCAGCGGGCACTCGAAGTCGATCTCGACCTCAAATCGCGTGCCGGCGAAGGGGCGAAACTCACCCCAGGAGCCGCCAGCCTCGACGCGGACCGTTTTCAAAATGCGGATAAAGCGGCGCTTCGCTTCCTGCGTGACGATACCCGCTTCATCGAAAGCCTCGATAAAACGCGCAGAGGTACCATCAAGAATGGGAACTTCAGGGCCATCGACTTCCACGACAAGGTTGTCAATCCCGAGAGCGGCGATTGCCGCCATGAGATGCTCCACCGTGTCGATCTTGGACTCTTTCGGCCCGAGAGACGTACAAAGGTCCGTCGCACCGATCTGCGAGACATGGGCGCGCACTTCGGGCGCCTTGCCCTTCAGGTCGGAGCGCTGGAATACGATGCCGGTGTCGGCATCCGCCGGGAAGAATGTCGCCGAAGCAGGAGCTCCGCCATGAACGCCGACGCCTGAAAGCGTAACCGCACGACCAATTGTCTTTTGATAAGCGCTCAAGACAGTTCCAATCTGCTGAATATAATGAGTGCAGGTCGCCCAAAAGGAATTTCAACGACCGATTTCGCAATTCTTGGGTCTATATGGATAGATATAGCTAAAATTGCGACAGGAAATACGCAAGGGTGTACAAAACTCCGCCGCCCGAACCATACCCGTTTCGATCAAGATAATAATTCGCGCGGCCTGAACAAAATCACGCTTTCTTACGAACGTGCTGTTTCTGTTTACAGAAACGAAAAGCCGCGGAGTTACCCGCGGCTTTCATATTCATTGCCAGAAATGGCTCAGTTCGACTGGCGGCGCAGGAAGGCCGGGATTTCGAGCTGGTCTTCTTCCGAAGCTGCGCGCGGCTGCGGGCGGCCCTGATCGTCAAGCTGGCCGCGACGCGGTGCATAGATCGACGAATCCTGCTGTGGAGCGCGGCGTTCAGCCGGGCGCATGCCGGGTTCGCGGTGCTGAGCCGGTTCCAGACGGGCCGCAGGCTGATCGTCCTCACGACGCGACAGACCGTGGGTCAGACGCTTCAAGAGGCTCATCGGACCGCGCGGCTCTTCCTGTACAGGCTGCTGCGGAGCGCGACGGGCATTGATTTCAGCCTGTGCAACCGGCGGGAAATCCGAAACGGCTGGCATGCGCGGAGCAGGACGCGGTTCACGAACCGGCTGTTCATGCATCTGCGGCTGCTGATAGGCCGGCTGCTGCACGGCCTGTGCCTGATGGGCAGCCGGAGCCTGCGGCATCGGCGCACGGGCAACCGGAGCGCGTTCGAAGGATTCCGGTGCCGGAGCCTGGAAGATGCGGCTCTGCGGGCGGAATTCCGGCTCTGCCGAAGCGGCAGGTGCAGCCGGTGCGGCGGGAATTTCAGCTTCAGCAGACTGGATCGCCTGGGCAATCGGATCAACCTGACGCGGCTGTTCAACGACCGGAGGACGCAGTGCGCCATGCGGAGCCATCGGCTTTGCCTGTGCGGTCTGCTTTACCGGCTGGCGAAATTCCAGCGGCGCAGGCGCCGCGTCTCCTAACTGCTTATCAATACCGGTAGCGACGACAGACACGCGGATGACGCCTTCGAGGCCTTCGTCGAAGGTCGCGCCAAGAATGATGTTCGCATCCGGATCGACTTCTTCGCGAATACGCGTCGCGGCTTCGTCCACTTCGAACAGGGTCATGTCGCGACCGCCGGTGATCGAGATCAGGAGACCCTTCGCACCGCGCATCGAGGTTTCGTCGAGCAGCGGGTTGGCGATTGCAGCTTCGGCAGCAGCCATCGCGCGGCCTTCGCCGGACGCTTCGCCCGTACCCATCATTGCCTTGCCCATTTCGCGCATCACCGAGCGAACGTCGGCGAAGTCGAGATTGATCAGGCCTTCCTTGACCATCAGGTCGGTGATGCAGGCAACGCCCGAATAGAGCACCTGGTCAGCCATTGCGAAAGCATCGGCGAAGGTAGTCTTGTCATTGGCGATGCGGAAAAGATTCTGGTTCGGAATGACGATGAGCGTATCGACATTCTTCTGCAGTTCTTCGATGCCGAGATCGGCGGTCTTCATGCGGCGTGCGCCTTCGAAATGGAAAGGCTTGGTCACGACGCCGACGGTGAGAATACCGCGTTCACGAGCAGCACGCGCCACGACCGGAGCAGCACCGGTACCGGTGCCGCCGCCCATGCCTGCCGTCACGAAGCACATGTGGGTGCCGTTCAGATGATCGACGATTTCGTCGATGCATTCTTCAGCAGCCGCACGGCCAACCTCTGGCTGGGAACCAGCACCAAGACCCTCTGTAACGGCAGCGCCGAGCTGGATCATGCGTTCGGACTTCGACATCGTCAAAGCCTGAGCGTCGGTGTTGGCCACGACAAAATCCACGCCGCGCAAGCCGGCATTGATCATATTGTTGACCGCATTGCCACCGCCGCCGCCGACACCGAATACGGTGATGCGGGGCTTCAGCTCGGTGATATCCGGCTTTTGCAGATTGATAGTCATAGGTCCTTGTTCCTCTTAAGCCTTACCACCGCTTCGCCGCCGCGGTGTGGATTGGTTGTTACCCAGATGGTCACGCCCCAATAAGTCGACACGCTAATTCAACACGCTATTTCAACAGCTTACACAATACTGGATACTCAGAAACTCTCTTTCAGCCATTGGCTGACACGTTGAATGCGCCCACCCGTACCGGTCATGAGACCGGAGGAAGCCGCTTTCACCGACCGTTCTTCTATCCCGGCCACCTGCGGGTAAATCAGAAGTCCAACGGTCGCGGCGAAAGCCGCCCCCTTAGCCGCCTCAGGCAATCCCGCTATTCCTAGAGGACGCCCGATTCGTACATTTCTTGCAAGGATTCGTCTGGCAGCCTCCGGCATTCCCGGCAGCTGGCTTGCGCCCCCCGTCAGAACCACGCGCTTGCCGACGATATGTCCGAGGCCGGACTGGTTGAGTCTGTCGCGCACCAGTTCCAGCGTCTCTTCCACTCTCGCACGGATAATCCGCGTCAGTACCGAGCGCGGATATTGATTGGGTACATCACGCTCATCGTCACCGATCGGCGGAACCGAGATGAGGTCGCGGTCATCGGCAGCGCTTGGCAGCGCAGAGCCGTACATGACCTTGAGGCGTTCGGCGTCTTCCATACGGGTGGAGAAGCCGCGCGCCACATCCATCGTAACGTGCGTGCCGCCGATGGCCACTGCATCGGCGTGAATGAACTTGCCTTCGGAGAAGACGGAAATCGTCGTCGTGCCGCCGCCCATATCGATGCAGGCCGCGCCCATTTCAGCCTCGTCGCCGACCAGAGCCGCAAGACCGCTGGCATAAGGCGTTGCAACGATGGCTTCCACCGACAGATGGCAACGATTGATGCAAAGCTCCAGATTGCGCAGCGGCGCAGCATCGGCTGTCAGCACATGCATGTCGACACCGAGACTGTCGCCGAGCATTCCAAGCGGATCGCGAATGCCGCGCTCACCGTCGAGCGTATAGCCGACGGGCAGCGAATGGACGAGGTGACGTTCAGCGGCCAGCGCCTGCTTTGCGCCCGCCGCCAGAACGCGGCGAATATCCGTCTGCTCCACTTCATGGCCGCCCAGATTGACGCTTGCCGTGAAGGTTTCGCTCTTGAGGCGACCAGCGGAAATATTGACGATAAGGCTATCGACGGTCAGGCCGGCCATGCGCTCTGCGGCGTCGACCGCAAGACGGATCGACTGTTCAGCCGCATCCAGATCGATGATGACGCCCGACTTGACGCCGCGCGAACGCTGATGGCCGATGCCCAGCACTTCCATGCGGTGCGTGCGGCCTGGCAGCAGTGCGCCGCCCTCATGCGGACGCAACCTCGCGATGACGCAGGAAACCTTGCTCGACCCGACATCCAGAACCGTTAACAGGCGCACCTTGCGCCCTGCAGTCCCGCCTTGTGATGTCCCCTTGCCGCCCAGAATACTCATACGCGTTTCCCCGTGCGGGATAGTTCTTTTTTACGCTCTGCCAGAAATTTCTGGCGCTGCTCCATGCCGCTTGCCGTCAGCTGCACCGTCACGCGATCTTCGAGACGAAGATCGACCGCAGCGATATCGCGCGACAGAAGATGCTGCTCCTGATCAAGCTTCTCGACATGCGCCAGCGCCTTCAGCGGATCAGTCTCCGGAAGCATGATGCGCACGCCATTATCCAGAAGCAGGTCCCAGCGACGGTCGCCGACCCGGACGTAAGCGCGAACCTTTCCGGCCAGCGCCGGATAGGCGGCAATCTCATCGACGAAGCCCTTGACCTTTTTTTCTGCGCCTTCACCCACCACGAGAGGCAGCGAATTGTAACGGCCCGGACGAAACGGAACGATGGTGTCGCCCGCAGCGTCGATCAAGGACAGATCCTTGTCGTTCTGCCAGATGGCAAACGCCTTGCGCTCGCGCAGCGACACGAGAACGGTGCCGGGATAAACCTTGCGGACTTCCGCGCTTTCAACCCAGGGCAGCTTGTCGATGGACTGGCGTGCCTCTTCGGCGCTCAGGCCGACAAGGGACGTCTCGCCGTCGAGATCGAGCTGACCAAGAATATCGATGTCGGAGGTCTCGTTGTTGCCGACAACCTTCACATCCTCGATTGCAAAACCAAGCGTGGATGCTGTTGCCTTGACGACCTCGGGCGTATGACCGCCGACGGCCATGCCATAGAGACCGGTCGCACCGAGGAAGCCCAGCATACCGACGGTGCCAGCATGGCGCGGAATATTGACATTGCCCTGAAACAGGCGGACGGCAAAGCGGAACGGCTTGCGCAGGAAGCGGGGCAGGACAAAAGCGGCACCCATCGCACCCGATGCATCCCGCATCGAGCCCGAGCGCCCGTATCCGTCCGATTTTCCGTTCAACGCAAACAAGACGCGTCCTCCACCATCCAACTCAACAATTCACCGAAAGAGATACCAGCCGCTCTGGCGATATCAGGCACGAGCGAGGTGGAAGTCATCCCCGGCTGGGTATTGATTTCCAGCCAGATAACTTCGCCATCTTCGGAGAAACGATCATCGAAACGGAAGTCTGACCGGCTTACGCCCCGACACCCGATTGCCCGATGCGCCGTAAGGGCCATTGTTTGTATTTTTTGGTAAATATTTGGTAAAATTTTCGCCGGGCACACGTGAGTTGATGCGCCTGCAACATATTTTGAATCATAATCGTAGAACTGATGCCCGACGGGAATGATCTCGCACACGTCCATGGCGCGATCACCCATAACGGAACAGGTCAACTCGCGACCGGGAATGTATTTTTCGACCAGAACCTCAGCACCGTAATTCCACTCGGCAGAGCTGATGATTTGCGGCGGATGGGCCTGATCCTCCTTGACGATCACAACGCCAAAGCTGGAACCTTCACGCACCGGCTTGACCACGTAAGGCGGCTTCATCGGATGCTCGGCGCCGATCTCGAAACGATTGAGCAGAAGCGAAGGAGCAACGGCAACGCCAGCGGCGGCGGCAACCTTCTTGGCGCGATCCTTGTCCATGGCCAGCGCCGAAGCGAGAACGCCCGAATGCGTGTAGGGAATCTGGAGATATTCGAGAACGCCCTGGATAGCGCCATCCTCACCGAACGGCCCATGCAGCGCGTTGAAAACAACATCAGGCTTCAGCTCGGCAAGAACGGTGGCAACATTGCGATCCACGTCAATACGCGTCACGCGATAGCCGCACTCTTCGAGGGTCGCAGCACAAGACGCTCCGGAGGACAAGCTTACCGGACGCTCCGAAGAGAAACCGCCCATCAAAACGGCAACGTGCTTTCCCGTCATGTTAGCATCCCCTCTGCGCAATCCCCTGCGCATCAATTAAACAGAATCCGAGCAACCCAGCAGCACAGGCCGCAGGCACCCGCGGCAGGAAAATCCTGCCGAATCAAATCACTGTGTGGTTAACCCTAAAGAATCAGAGGATTGATTCCGTGACAAGACCCTATAGGAAGGGACGAACCTTACGTGTCGCTTGCGAAGGCAAAAAAGCCCGGAATATCAGGTAGAAAATCCGGGCAACTTTTTTATCAAAATTTTCCAAGAAACTCTTCAACCGGCTCGCCATCGCGGAACAAACCAAGACGTTTGATTTCCCAATGAAGGCGAATACCCGAATTTTCAAAAACTCGGGCGCGAACCGTTTCGCCCAAAGTCTCCAGATCATGCCCCGTTGCGGTGCCTGTATTGATCATGAAATTGCAGTGCATCTCTGACATTTGCGCGCCGCCGACCCGCAAACCGCGGCAGCCTGCCTTGTCGATTTCCTTCCAGGCCGATGTGCCTTCCGGATTCTTGAAGGTCGAACCGCCTGTCTTTTCGCGCACCGGCTGCACCGTCTCGCGGTGATGCTGCACCTCGTCCATGGCCTGCCTGATTGCGTCGCGCTCGCCCGCAATCCCCTCAAACAGGACGGAGGTAAAAATCAAGTCTGGCGAAGCCGAGGAATGCCGATAGGCGTAGCCCATATCCGTATTGGAAAGCACCTGCACCTCGCCCTTGCGGTCAAGCGCGCGCACTTCCACGACGCGCTCGCGCGTTTCCACGCCGTTCGCGCCCGCATTCATGCGCAGCGCGCCACCTATGCCGCCGGGGATGCCATGGTAGAAATGAAATCCGGCAAGCCCTGCATCCAGCGCCGCCGCAGCCACACGCTTGTCAGGCGTTGCCGCCCCTGCCCGCAATTGCGTGTCGGAAACCTGCTCGACTTCGCCGAAACCCTTGGCCGAGAGCCGCACGACAAAGCCGGGAACGCCGCCATCGCGCACCAAAAGGTTGGAGCCGATGCCCACAACGAGGATCGGAATCTCTTCGGGCACCGCCTTCAGAAAAGCGGAAAGGTCTTCCTCGTCAGCGGGCTGGAAAAGGACTTGCGCCGGTCCGCCAGCGCGAAACCAGGTAATCTTGTCCATGCCGGCATCCGCTGTCAGCCTGCCGCGCAGGCCCGACAACTTGCCGTCGAGCTTTTTCAGAAGCGTCTCGCCGCTTTCCATCTTACTTCTTGCCCTGTTCAGCCAGTTCTTTCGGCAATGCGTAGGCCCACTGCGTTATGTTGCCTGCACCGAGGCACACCACGAAGTCGCCCGGCTCCGCAATCGACGCGACCAATGGCGCCAGCGCCTCCGGGCCGTTCGCATAACGCGCATCGCGATGACCTGCGGTCTTGATGCGCGATACCAGTGTCTCGGAATTGACGCCTTCGATCGGGTCTTCGCCTGCCGTATAGACCGGCGCCACGATGACCGTATCGGCATCGTTGAAACATGCCGCAAATTCATCGAACAGGCTTGCCAGACGCGTGAAACGGTGCGGCTGGACGATGGCGATCACACGGCCTTTGGCGGCTTCACGGGCTGCTTTCAGCACCGCGCGGATTTCAACCGGGTGATGGCCATAATCATCGAATATCTCGACGCCGTTCCATGTGCCGGTATGGGTGAAGCGGCGCTTCACACCGCCGAAAGAGCCGAGACCACGACGAATATCGTCGGCGGAGATACCGAGTTCATGCGCAACCGCAATTGCCGCCGTCGCGTTAGATACGTTGTGCTGGCCCGGCATAGGCAGGCGCAGATCCTTGATCTCGGTCGCCTCGCCCTTGCGCGAGCGGATCACGACATCGAACAGGCTCGCAGCACCGTCCATGCGGTGATTGACGAAACGCACTTCCGCCTGCGGGTTCTGACCGTAGGTGATGATGCGGCGATCCTCGATGCGGCTCACCAGAGCCTGCACTTCCGGATGATCGAGGCACATCACGCCGAAACCATAGAATGGCACATTTTCCACGAACTGGCGGAAAGCGGCGCGCACGGCATCGAAATTGCCGTAGTGGTCGAGATGCTCCGGATCGATATTGGTGACAACCGCAATGTCGGCTGGCAGCTTCAGAAACGTGCCGTCGCTTTCGTCCGCTTCCACGACCATCCAGTCACCATCGCCCATGCGGGCATTGGTGCCATAGGCGTTAATGATGCCGCCATTGATGACGGTCGGATCGAGGTGCCCGGCATCTAGCAATGCCGCAACCATCGAGGTCGTGGTCGTCTTGCCGTGAGTTCCGCCAATCGCAACCGCATGCCGGAAGCGCATCAGTTCGGCCAGCATTTCCGCGCGGCGCACGATGGGGAGCAGTTTTTCGCGTGCGGCGATCAGTTCGGGATTGTTCTTCTTGATCGCGGTCGAAACGACGACGACTTCAGCATCGCCAATGTTTTCGGCCTTGTGGCCGACAAAGACCTCAATGCCTTTTTCGCGCAGGCGCTGCACATTGGCGCTGTCGGACTGGTCCGAGCCCTGTACCTTGTAGCCCAGATTATGCAGCACTTCGGCAATACCACTCATGCCGATGCCGCCAATTCCGATGAAATGGACGAGCCCGATATTCAGCGGCATTTTCATGGCCGAGTTCCTTCTTTGAATTCCTGAACAGATTTACCCGCTGCAATAGCCTCTGCCAGATCGGCAAGCAACCGCGCAGCATCCGGCTTGCCAACGCTTTTCGCAGCTTTTGCTTGTGCTTCGAGGCGCTGTGGCTCATTCATCGCAGCCTGGAGTATCCCCGCCAGGCGTTCCGGCGACAATTCCGACTGGCGAACGACCTCGCCGCCGCCCACTGCCGCGAGCGCTGCCGCATTCGCTGCCTGATCGTGATCCAGCGCATGCGGAAACGGCACCAGCATGGCCGGGCGACCGATGACCGTGATCTCGGAAACGGTGGAAGCCCCGGAACGTGAAATCACGAATTGGGCATCGGCCATGCGTGCCGGCATGTCGTTGAAGAACGGCGCCACGTCCGCCGGAATGCCAAGCTTCTTGTAAGCATCCCGCACCGCGGCTTCGTCTTCCTTGCGGGACTGCTGGGTGATCAGCAACCGCGCGCGATCTTTTTCCGGCAGCAAGGCCACGGCAGCGGGAATAGCGGTCGAAAAGAACTGCGCGCCCTGGCTGCCGCCAAAAACCAGCAGGCGAAAACGTTCTTCCGCCTTGACCGGCTTGTAAGGCGTTCCGGCTGCAACCAGCACAGGCGGACGCACCGGATTGCCGGTCGTGACCGTCTTCTCGGCATGGATGCCACCTGTTTCAGGCAAAAAGCCACCGGCGATGGCTTTCACCCGGCCCGCAAGGCCCTTATTGGCGCGGCCCATAACAGCGTTCTGCTCGTGGACCATGGTCGGAATGTTCATGTTGCTGGCGGCATAAAGCGGCGGCAGCGTCGGATAGCCGCCAAAGCCCGCAACCAGTTTTGGCTTCAGCCGACGGAACAATTTGCGGCAATCGAGATTGCCCTGCCACAGCGACCAGAACGTCTTCAGGAGCGCAATCGGGTTGCGTCCTGCGATCGTCGCCGAACGAATGACATGAACATGGTCTTCCGCGAAGGCGCCAGCGAAACGCTGCGCGCGCGCATCGGTCGCCAGATGGACGTCCCAACCGCGCGCCT
Source organism: Brucella sp. IR068 (assembly GCF_049065885.1). NCBI lineage: Bacteria > Pseudomonadati > Pseudomonadota > Alphaproteobacteria > Hyphomicrobiales > Brucellaceae > Brucella > Brucella sp. IR068. The sequence continues at coordinate 61,167 of NZ_JBAKHE010000007.1, forward strand.
TCAGTTCATGTGCCAGCGCTTCCGCCGGAAACAGATGGCCGCCCGTTCCCCCGGCGGCCAGTACGATTACGCCTTTCCCCATATTCCCCTCACAAAGCCGGAATGCGCCTGTTCACATCGGCGCCCATGCTGACCGTATGGGTCATGCGGGCTTCCGGACGGCGGCGTGTCAATGCCAGAAGAATGCCCATCGTGATGGCGATGGCGATGAGCGAGGATCCGCCATAAGAAATGAACGGCAGGGTCATGCCCTTTGCAGGCATAAGATGCAGGTTCACCGCCATGTTGATGATCGACTGGAAGCCGAACAGGATGACAATCCCCGAGACGGCCAGACGCGTAAACGCATCGCGTTCGCGCAGCGCGATGGAAAGGCCACGCACGACGATGAACGCGAACAGCAGCATGATGACCATGCACAGGATGATGCCGTATTCTTCCGCCGCGACCGAGAAAATGAAGTCGGTGTGGCTATCCGGAATGATGCGCTTCACGGTGCCTTCGCCCGGCCCCTGTCCAAACCAGCCACCGCGCAGGATCGCCTCGCGACCGGCATCGACCTGGAACGTGTCGCCCTCGCCCGTCATGAAGCGATTGATACGTCCGGCGACGTGATCGAACATGAAATAGGCCGAAATGCCGCCACAAACCGCAAGACCGCCAAGAACCAGAATCCAGAACATCGGCAGGCCCGCAAGGAAGAACATCGCGCCCCATGTGCCGGTGGTCAGCATCGTTTGACCAAGATCTGGCTGAAGCACGAGCAGGGCCGCAACGGTGCCGAACAGCAGCATGGCGAGAAAATTGCCGGGCATTTCGCCGCCGCGCTCACGTTCCGAGAACAGCCAGGCGCAAACCACCACGAAGGCGGGCTTCATGAATTCCGATGGCTGGATGGATATGCCCGCCAGGTTGACCCAGCGCCGAGCACCCTTCACTTCGATGCCGAAGAACAGTGCCGCGACCATCAGGACGAGCGAAATGCCGAGCAGGATCAGGGCAAAGCGCCTGATCTGGCGCGGCGAGAAAAACGACACGCCGATCATGACGACGACCGCCGGAAGCATGAAGAAAATCTGTCGTTCGACAAAATGAAAACTGTCCAGCCCGATGCGCGACGCGACGGCAGGACTTGCGGCGAATGACAACAAAATGCCAAGCCCCATCAGGGCCAGACATGCAGCGAGGAAGAAGCGGTCTATTGTCCACCACCAGTTGGCGACAGGACCGCGATCGACACGGCTTACCATCAGCTTTCCCCTCCTATCCGCTCGACACCCGGAAGTGCGAGAACAGCGCTGCGGAATGCATCGCCGCGTTTTTCAAAGTTCTGAAACTGGTCGAAGCTCGCGCAGGCAGGCGACAGCAGCACGACCGGCTCGGGAGCCGCATCGTTGCCGGCATCCCGGGCAGCGTGTTCAACGGCGACCGCAAGCGTGTCGGAAATTTCGAACGGCGCCGCATCGCCAAGCGTTGCCGCAAACTGCGCGGCGGCTTCGCCGATCAGATAGGCCTTGGCAATCCGTGGGAAGAACCCGGCCAGCGAAGCAATTCCCCCAGCTTTCGGCACGCCACCTGCAATCCAGTAGATGTTCTGCGGGAACGAAGACAATGCCGGAGCCGTCGCTTCCGCATTGGTCGCCTTGGAATCGTTGACGAACAGGACTTTCCCGCGATGTCCGACCTGTTCCATACGGTGAGCGAGGCCAGGAAAGCTTTTCAGACCGGCGTGGATTTCTTCAAGGCTCAGGCCCACGGACAGGCAGGCGGCAATCGCCGCAAGTGCATTCTGCGCATTATGCGCGCCGCGCAGCGAGCCGATACCTTCAAGAGAAGCGATTTCATCGACTTCTCCATCCTGTGCCCAGAGCAGTTTCGCACCGTCAGCAAAATAGCCCTTGCCGAGTTGTTTTTCCTTGGAAATCCGCACGACATGCACGCCGTCACGATAAAGCCGGTCGGCAATGGCTTCGCAATATTGATCGTCGACCCCGACAATGGCCGTGTCGCTTGCCGCGACCAACCGTTCCTTGATCGCCGCATAGTTTTCCATCGATCCATGACGGTCGAGATGGTCCGGTGTCAGATTGAGCAGGATGCCTGCGGTCGGGTTCAGCGAAGGCGCCAGATCGATCTGGTAGGATGAACATTCAACCACGTAAAAGCGGTTCGCCTGCGGCGGCTCTAGCGTGAGGATTGCTGTGCCGATATTGCCGCCGAGCTGCATGTCGCGACCGGAAGCCTTGATGATATGGGCGATCAGGGCGGTCGTCGTCGACTTGCCATTGGTGCCTGTAATGGCAATGAACGGGCAATCGGGAGCAATGTGGTTCCGCTCGCGAACGAACAGCTCCACGTCTCCGATAATCTCGACCCCGGCAGCATGAGCCAGATCGACGGTCCAGTGCGGCTTCGGATGGGTCAGCGGGACACCCGGCGAAAGCACGAAAGCCGCAAACTGCGACCAGTCCGCCTGCCGCAGGTCGCCCGTGGCAATGCCCGCGCTCTGTGCACGGGCAACGCTGTCGGGATTGTCGTCCCAGGCAATGACCTTTGCGCCTCCACCAAGAATGGCCTTGGCGGTCGCGATGCCCGACCCGCCCAGTCCGAAAAGGGCGACCGTCTTGTCCTTGAGGGCGGTGATCGGGATCATGGCACTTTACCGGAGCTTGAGGGTGGAAAGGCCGATCATCGCGAGAATGATCGCGACGATCCAGAAACGGATCACGACCTGGCTCTCGGTCCAGCCCTTCTTTTCGAAATGATGGTGGATCGGCGCCATCAGGAACACGCGCTTGCCGGTCAGTTTGAAGGACCCAACCTGAATGATGACGGAAAGCGCTTCCACGACAAACAGGCCGCCGATGATGGCGAGAACGATTTCGTGCTTTGTCGCAACGGCAACCGTACCCAGCATGCCACCAAGCGCAAGCGAACCCGTATCGCCCATGAAAATTGCGGCAGGCGGCGCATTGAACCAGAGGAAGCCGAGGCCCGCGCCGATGACGGCGCCCAGAACCACTGCAAGCTCACCCGTGCCGGGTACGAAATGAATCTGCAGGTAATCGGCAAAGATCGCATTGCCAGACAGGTAGGCGATGAAGCCGAAGGAGGCAGCGGCGACCATGACCGGCACGATTGCAAGCCCGTCGAGACCGTCGGTCAGGTTCACGGCATTGCCTGCGCCAACCATGACGAAAGCAGCAAACGGAATGAAGAACCAGCTCAGATTGATGACGAACTGCTTGGCAAACGGGAATGTCAGCGAGGACGAGAACGGCTCCTGCCCTGCCCGCATGATGATGAAAGCGGCGGCGGCGGCGATCAGGAATTCGATGCCAAGACGCGCCTTGCCGGAAAAGCCCTTGTCGGACTGCTTCGTCACCTTGAGATAATCGTCATAAAAGCCGATTGCGCCGAAACCCACGGTAACCAGCAGCACCACCCAGACATAGACGCTGGAGAGATTGGCCCAGAGCATGCACGACACAAGAATGCCGGTCATGATCATCAGACCGCCCATGGTCGGTGTACCGGCTTTCTTGAAGTGGGTCTGCGGGCCGTCGGCGCGGATCGGCTGGCCTTTCCCCTGACGCACCCGGAGCGAGTTGATGATCGACGGGCCGAACAGGAACACGATCAGCGCCGAAGTGATCATCGCGCCGCCGGTGCGGAAAGTAATGTAGCGGAACACATTGAGCGGTGTCATATGTTCGGCGAAGAAGGTGAGAAGCATCAACATTTAGAGAAAAATCCCTCAAATACCGCTTATTCCGCCGGTTCCACCGGCGGAAACTGGCTGATCAGCGCCTTGACGATTTTGGAAAAACCGATTCCCTTCGACGATTTCACCATGATGACATCGCCCGGACGGACAGTCTTGACCACCAGCGGCAACAATTCGTCGGTGCTCTGCCTGTACTCGGTATGAATTTCAACCGGCAAGGCATTTTTAAGCGCCGACATGTCCGGTCCACCGATAAAAAGCGCATTCACCTCGGCATCCACGATCGGACGCGCGAGATCGGCGTGGAGTTTTCCCGACTGACGCCCAAGCTCCAGCATATCCCCCAGCACCGCAATGCGACGGCCGCGCGAACCTTCCGGCGCCGTTGAATGCAAGAGCGACAGGGCTGCGCGCATCGAGGTTGGATTGGCATTATAGCTTTCGTCGATCAGCGTGAACGTGCCTTCGGGGTGCTGCAGCACATGGCGCGCGCCGCGACCGCCTTCCGCGGTGAGCGTCGCCATTGCCATCATCACCTTGGCGATATCCGCACCAACCAGATCGGCTGCGCCGAGGACGGCGAGCATATTTTGGACGATATGGCGGCCCGGCATGCCGACCTTGACCGCAGCTTCATGCGTACCAGCCTTCACCGTCATGCAGGAACAGGTGGGATGCAGCTTCACTTCGCGCAGGCGGTAATCGGAGCGTGCATTCTCGCCGAAGGTGACGATATGCTCGACGCCTGCCTTTTCAGCCAGTTCTTCCAGTTGCTTGAAACGCTTGTCGTCACGGTTGAGAAGTGCATAACCGCCCGGGACAATGCCTTCAAAAATCTCCGCCTTGGCGACGGCGATTTCCTCCAGATTGGCAAAATGACCAAGATGGGCAGGCGCAATCAGCGTAATCAGCGCCACATGCGGGCGCACCATCTTTACCAGCGGGCGGATTTCGTCATGATGGTTCATGCCGATTTCAAAGACGCCATAATCCGTATCGGCAGGCATGCGCGCAAGCGTCAGCGGCACGCCCCAGTGATTGTTGAACGACGCCACCGAAGCATGAACCTTGCCGACTTCCGAAAGTACATGGCGCAGTGCTTCCTTGGTCGTGGTCTTGCCGACAGAACCCGTCACCGCGATGATCTGTGCCTTCGAGCGGGCGCGCGAAGCAATGCCAAGCTTGGTCAGGGCTTCAAGCACGTCCTCCACCACGATCATCGGCACCTTGGAATTGCCGAAAGCGGGCAGACGGTGTTCCGCCACCACGATCAGACCGGCACCGGCAGCCATGGCAGCGGTGACGAAATCATGGCCGTCGAATTGCTCGCCCTTGATGGCGAAGAACGCCTCACCTGGCTTCAGCGAGCGGCTGTCGATAGAGATGCCGGTTATGCCGCCGGGAAGGTTGCCGAATGGCCTTCCTTCCATGGCTTCGACCATATCGTCGGATTTCCAGAGCCACTCACTCATTCCGAGCGCTCCTCAAGACGGGCAGCCAGTGCTGCCGCAACTTCCGCATGATCCGAGAACGGCAGGGTGATGTTGCCGACGATCTGCCCTTCTTCATGACCCTTGCCTGCAACGACCAGCGTATCGCCCGGCTGCATCATCGACACGGCGGTGAAGATCGCCTCGCGGCGATCACCGATTTCCGTCGCACCGGGCGCTGCCGCCATGATTTCCGAGCGTATCTGTGCCGGAACCTCCGAACGCGGATTATCGTCCGTGACGATGGCCACATCGGCCAGACGCGACGCGATTTCGCCCATGATCGGGCGCTTGCCCTTGTCGCGGTCGCCGCCGCAACCGAAAACCACGATCACACGGCCCGTCGTGAACGGGCGTACCGAAGTCAGCACATTTTCCAGCGCTTCCGGCTTATGGGCGTAATCGACATAGGCCGGTGCGCCATCTTCCGTCGCGCCGACGAGGTCCAGCCGTCCCGGCGCCCCTTTCAGGAGCGCCAGTGCGCGCATTGCAGCCGCAGCCGGAACGCCCGTGACCACGGCAAGTCCTGCCGCCACCAGCGCATTAGCCACCTGAAAATCTCCGGCGAGCGGCAGCTCGATCTCGAAGATCTCGTCGCCGATGCGCACTTCGACATGCTGGCGGAAACGCTCATGCTCCACGCGCTTGAGAGCGATGAAATTGCCCTTGCGTCCGACCGTCTTGACGTCGCATCCAGCTAGCGTCGCCGCTTCGATGGCCTGCGCCGAAAAATGATCGTCGGAGAAGATGATGGCTGGCGCGCCCTTCGGCAGAAGCGTGTTGAAGAGACGCATCTTCGCGCCCAGATATTCCTCGATGGTCGCGTGATAATCCATATGATCGCGACCGAGATTGGTGAAGGCACCGGCAGCAAGCTTGACACCATCGAGACGGCGCTGGTCGAGACCATGAGACGAAGCTTCCATGGCGGCATGGGTGACGCCTTCGTCGGCAAGTTCGGCCAGCACGCGATGCAGCTCCACCGGATCGGGCGTGGTCAGCGAGTTATAGTCGCTGCGGGTCGGTGAGAAGACGCCGGTCGTGCCGATGTTGGCGGCGGGGAAACCGGCATACGCCCATATCTGACGGGTAAAGGATGCAACGGACGTCTTGCCGCTGGTGCCGGTGACCGCAACCATGACCTGCGGCTGCTTGCCATAGAACTGTGCCGCCGCAACTGCCAGGGCAAGACGCGGATCGTCGACATGAAGGACCGGCACACCCGCATCGGCAATGACCGTATCCTTGCCCGCAACGATGGCGCTGGCGCCGCGCTTGACGGCATCGGCGACAAAAGCCGCGCCATCAGCTTTCACACCCTTCAAGGCTGCGAAAAGAAAACCGCGTTCGACCTTGCGGGAGTCCGACGTGACACCGGTGATCTCCACCTCGCCGGCATTGCCGGAGGCCAGTTCCTTGAAAAGAGCGATTTCCTTCAGTTTCATGGTCATACCAAATCCAGATTCAGTTGTGCGCGTAACGCTGCAAAGGCTGTTTTATGCGAATCAGTCGTATTCGTTGGAAACCATTGCTGGCGGCACATCCTGTTGAAAATCAGGCTTGCCGCTTAAATTGCTAACCATTGCTGGCTGGGCTTCGAGCTGGAAATCGGGCTTCACGCCGAGGAACGAAGCGGACCGGCGGATGATTTCCGAAACCATCGGCGCTGCGTTGAGACCTGCGGTTGCGCTGAATTTGCCTTCCTCCGGCTTCGGTTCGTCGATGATGGTCAGCACGACATAAGTCGGGTCATCCATCGGAAATGACGCCAGAAATGCGTTGAAGCGCACATCCTTCGAATAGCGCCCATGCACCACCTTTTCCGCCGTGCCGGTCTTGCCGCCGACGCGATAGCCCGGAACCGTCGCGCGCTTGCCGGAACCGCCCTGCGCAGTCGCGTTGAGGCGGTAGAGATAACGCATGTCGGCAGAAACCTGTGGATGGATGATCTGCTTGGCCACCTGATCGGCCTCGGCCTGCGTGCGCGTCAGGAATGTCGGCGGCATCAGCTTGCCGCCATTCATCAGCGCCGCAGCACCAACTGCCGTCTGCAACGGCGTCGTCATCATGCCGTGGCCGAACGAAATGGTCATCGAATGAACCTTCTTCCACACACGCGGCTCGACGGGGCGCGCCACTTCCGGCAGTTCCGTCTGCAAGCGGTCGAGAAGACCGATCTTTTTCAGGAACGCACGGTGGCCTTCGATGCCGACGGCATCGGCCTCGCGGCCCGAACCGATGTTGGACGAGAAGATGAAGACTTCCGGCAGCGTCAGCACACGGCCCTTGCCGTGGAAGTCACGGATGGTCTGGCGACCGAACACCAGCGGACGCGACGCATCAAGACGCGAGTTCAGGTTGAACTTGCCGGAATCGAGCGCCATCGCCGTGGTAAAGCTCTTGATGGTCGAGCCCATTTCATAGGTGCCTGCCGACATGCGGTTCAGGCGATCCTTGTCCAGCGCATGGACCGGATTGTTCGGGTCGAAATCCGGCACCGATGCCATGGCGATGACTTCGCCGGTCTTGACGTTCAGCACAACCGCACCGGCGGCAATCGCCCGATAGCGTTCCATGGCCTTGACCAGCACATCGCGCATGATGTGCTGCACGCGAATGTCAATGGAGAGACGCACCGGTTCCAGCGACTGCCCGGTCGCAAGACCTACGGAGCGCAGGTCGGTCAGGCCCTGGCTGTCGATATATTTCTCCATGCCCGCAATGCCCTGATTGTCGACATTGACGAGACCGAGGATGTGCGACGCGGTTGGGCCACCCGGATAGAAACGGCGCTTTTCCGTCCGGAAACCGATGCCCGGTACGCCGAGCGCCATGATCTGGCTCTGCTGGCGAGGCGTCAGCCCGCGCTTGACCCAGACGAAGCCCGCGCCGCTTTTCAGGCGCTTGTATGTCGCTTCCCAGTCGAGGTCCGGCAGCACGGTGGACAGCATTTCGATGGTTTCGTCAGGATCGACGATCTTGCGCGGTTCGGCATAGAGCGACGCCGTCTTGATATCGGTAGCGAGAATTTCGCCGTTCCGGTCGAGGATATCCGGGCGCGATGCCAGCTGCTGGACAGCCGGGCCAGCATTATCCTCGTTTTCGCCGCCGATGACGCCGAAATAGATGAGCTTTCCACCCATCACGCCATAGATGCCGACAAAACAGGCGATGGCCATCCACAGGCGATTGCGCGCGCGGTTGCCGTGTTTCTTGCGCGAGCCGACAAACGCCATGTTGCCGGCCAGCTTTTCATCGCCAACCGGCTCAACACCGTTACCTGCCTGCATGTTCTTTTTTCTGAAAGGTCTCAGCCGCATGATCAGTGCCTCGTCCCGCTATTCTTGACGCTGCCGGTCGTGATGGCATCCTTTTCAAGCACGCCGCTTGCCAACAGTTCGTCGCTGCCGGAGATGATCTTCTGGATATCATCCACCGGGCGTTCCGGAATTTCGTTGACGCCAAGGAGAAGCTGTTCGGCTTCGATCGGCTGGAGATTGAGTTCCTTTTCATAGACGCCCACGAGGCTCTGCAAGCGGCCCGGCTGGTTCATCAATGCCCAGTCGGCGCGCAGGAGCGTGATGGTGTCCTTCTCGGAGTCGATCTGCCGCTTCAGCTTGGCGATTACCGCGATCTGTTTTTCCGCGTCATATTTGATCGTGTAGGTGACGGTCGCCGCCACCAGCATCGCCGCTATCATGATGATGTCGAAAGTACGCAGCACTCGTTTAACTCCGGGCCAGTTCGTTCGTCTCGGGCAGTTTGGGCAACCCGAAAAGCGATAGATCGTCTTCCAGTGGCGGATTTTCCGTCCTTGTTCCGGCGCGCAGCTTCGCCGAGCGCGCACGCGGATTTCGTTCTTCTTCCTCAGCCGTCGGGCCGACCGCACCCTTGATCGCCGGCGTAAAGCTCGCGAGACGAACATGCGTTTCCGGTAGATGGCGCGATCCGGCACTACCGCCCGCCCGGTCCGCGAAGTAACGCTTCACCATGCGGTCTTCGAGCGAATGGAAGGTCACGACAACCAGCCGTCCGCCCGGTTTCAGGATGCGCTCGGCAGCAAGCAGCGCCCGCGCCAGTTCGCCCAACTCGTCGTTCACATAGACACGCAGCGCCTGAAACACCCGCGTGGCCGGATGAATGCGATCCTTCGGGTTGCGACCGACCAGCGTTTCGATGGCATTGGCAAGATCGAGCGTGCGCGTGAAAGGCTGCGCCGTGCGGCGCTTGTCGATCATGCGCGCAATGCGGCCCGCATGGCGTTCCTCGCCCAGGAAATTGAAGATACGAGCCAGATCGCCGGTCTTGAGACGGTTGACCACATCGGCAGCGCTCGGCCCTTTCTTCGACATGCGCATGTCGAGCGGACCGTCCTTCTGGAAGGAGAAGCCGCGCTCGGCCTCATCGATCTGCATCGACGACACGCCAATATCGAGCACAACGCCGTCCACCTTGCTGCCCGCTCCCTTCACTGTCGAGACCGCGTCATCCAGGGCAGAGAACCGGGACTCGACCAGATTGAGCCTGCCCGGAAACTGTTTTTCCATCACCCGCCCGGCTTCGATTGCGGTCGGATCGCGGTCAATCGCGATCACGTCCGCACCCGCTTCGAGTATGCGGCGCGTGTAACCACCCGCGCCGAATGTCCCATCGACGATCACCGCGCCAGCTACGGGCTTCAGGGCATCGATCACTTCGGCAATCAGCACCGGAACGTGACGGACTTCAGCCCCACCGGCTTGAGAATTGTCTCCGCCGAGGCTTGCCATCATTCCGATCCTTTCCCGGGTACGCAGCCCGTTAGCTAAAGCGCATTGCGCTTGAGAGCATCTTCCCGCTTTCGGGAGACATGCCTGAGTGTTGCCTTTGGATTCCGCCCATTTGCCGTCGACTTGAGGGCATGACGGATTCGTTCGTCAGTTATCGGATATTAAGCTTAATGAAGCGTTATCCTTTGGATGGGCTTCGCGCCGGAACCCGCTCAGCCTCGGAACTTTCAACAGAGATTTTTTGGAGAGCAGTTTCGCGGCATCGACCGAAAACCGGAGCGCGTTTCACTCAACGCATCACCTCCGGCCCACACGCTATGCATCACAAGCTTATGATTTGTGATGCCCTGCCCCCTGTTGACGTCTCCGCGTCCTTGCCGTATTTAATGCAAATAGTTTGCAACTGCATTACGACATCAAGGCGTTTATAATGGCTCCATATGGAGAAAATTCGTCCGGCGCTGGCGAAGTTACATTTGAAGGCTGGCGGCGCGATCGCGGTGAAGCATCCATGTCCGATGTCCACCGTTCGATCAGGGTCAATCGCTCCGGCTCGAAGTTTCGTCGCGCGCTGTCCTTTTTCGGCCCGGGATATCTGGTAGCTGTTGGCTATATGGACCCCGGCAACTGGGCAACCTCGCTGGCTGGCGGCTCCCGCTTCGGCTATACGCTGCTTTCCGTCGTTCTGCTGTCCAACCTTATGGCCGTGCTCCTGCAGGCGCTTTGCACTCGCCTTGCAGTCGCGACGGGCCGCGATCTGGCGCAGGCCTGCCGGGATGCCTATCCGCGTTTTCTCGCCTGGCCGCTCTGGTTTCTGGCGGAACTTGCAATCTGCGCCACCGACCTTGCCGAAGTCATCGGCACAGCCATCGGCCTCAACCTCCTGTTCGGCATTCCGCTGGAAATCGGCGTCATCATCACCGCAGCCGACGTGCTTCTGGTGCTATATCTCCAGAACAAGGGATTCCGCCGCGTCGAGGCGCTTATCATCACGCTGCTTGGCGTGATCGCGCTCTGTTTCCTCATTCAGATTTTGATGGCGCAGCCGCAATGGGGCGAAGTCATCAAAGGCTTTGCACCCACGACCGAGATCATCCGCAATCCGGACATGCTCTATATTGCGCTTGGCATCATCGGCGCGACGGTGATGCCGCATAACCTCTATCTGCATTCCGGTATCATCCAGACGCGCGACTACGGCCATACGAGCGCTGAAAAGCGCGAGGCCATACGCTTTGCGACATGGGATTCCACCATTGCTCTGACATTCGCGCTGCTCGTCAATGCGTCGATCCTGATCCTGGCTGCTGCGAGCTTCAACGCCACCGGCAATACCGCCGTCGAAGATCTGGACAAGGCACATGCTCTCCTGAACCCGCTGCTCGGCTCGGCCCTCGCGCCAACACTCTTTGCCATTGCGCTTCTGTGTTGCGGGCTGAACTCCACCATCACCGCGACCATGGCCGGGCAGATCGTCATGGAAGGCTTCATCGACATTCGCCTGAAGCCGTGGCTGCGCCGTGCGATCACCCGTTTCGTGGCCATCGTTCCGGCTGCCGTGGTGACGATCATGTATGGCTCTCAGGGAACGACCGAGCTTCTTATCCTGTCTCAGGTCGTGTTGAGCCTGCAACTGCCCTTTGCGATCATTCCGCTTGTCATGTTCACGGCGGAGAAAAAGAAGATGGGATCGCTTGTCGCTCCGCGCTGGGTCACGCTGCTTGCCGCCATCACCGCTGCAATCATCATCGTCCTGAACATGAAGCTGATTTACGACTTCCTGACCGGCGTGCCCATCTAAGGCCCGAAGTGCTTCAAAAGGGCGACTTTGCATTGCAGAGCCGCCCTTTCATTCATTTTACCGCAGCATTGCCGCCATCGGCATAAAGCGCTGTCCCCGCAACGAAACTGGACATGGGACCCGCTAGAAAAAGCGCAGCCTGCGCGATCTCTTCCGGCTGGGCGATCCGCTTCATCGCATGAAGACCGGCGGCCCACTCCTTGTGTTTTTCATCTCCGCCCATTGGCGTGTCCACACCGCCCGGCAGAAGCGCATTTGCCCGGATACCACGGACGCCGTAATCGGCGGTTATGCCCTTCACCAGCCCCATGAGAGCCGCCTTCGAGGTTCCGTAAACCGACATGCCGGGTATGCCGACGCTCGTGCCGACAAATGTGGAGGTGAAGATGATTGAGCCGCCGCCCCGTTCGAGCATGAGGGGGATTTGCGATCTTGCTCCCAGAAATGCGGAAGTGAGATTACCCGCCAGTACCGCTTCCCAATCGCCGGGCGCGATTTCGGCAAGCGGCGCGATGGGACCGACGGTTCCGGCATTGTTGAAAGCAATATCGAGCCCGCCGAATTGATCTTTCGCCGCTGCCACCAGCGCCGCATGGGTCCGGGCTTCCGACACATCCCCGGCAACACAATGCGCCTTTCCGCCAAACGCCGCGATCTCCTGTGCAACGCGCTCAAGTCCCGCGAGTCCGCGCGCGTTCAGCACCAGCGACGCGCCCTCTCTTGCAAAGAGCAATGCGGCCGCACGTCCTATCCCGGACGACGCGCCGGTAATGATTGCAACCTTGTCCTTCAAGCTGGTCATAGTGAACCTCCATGATTTCGTGGAGGTCCCAATTAGAGCCTCGGCCGCAACGCAACTATCCGTTTCTTGCGTTGGAAGATCGAAACCGTCCTGGAGGAAATTGTCAGCCGGTCTGTAAGCCGGGTTCTGTATGGCCAGGCTTGCGCCCGACGTGGCAGCCATTCATCTGGGACGGATGTCGCCACCCGCCTCGTGCAACCCACCCGGACGGCTGATCCGGAAACCGATTGCCGGCCCTTGCGAACCGACGCGCCGTCCCTATTCGGTTTTGCTCCCGATGGGGTTTACCGTGCCGTCTGCATTGCTGCCGACGCGGTGGGCTCTTACCCCACCCTTTCACCCTTACCCCGTCATCCCTGCCGTTTCGTCATTGCAACGGTACGGAAGACGGGGCGGTCTGCTTTCTGTGGCACTGTCCCTGGGGTCACCCCCGCCGGGCGTTACCCGGCATCGTGTTTCCATGGAGCCCGGACTTTCCTCACCTGCCGCCTTTCGGCATATGACAGGCGCGGCTGCCCGACCGACTGACACGGCGCATATAGCAACGATAGCGCGACAGTGAAACCGGATTTCGAAAAAATCTCGTCACAACAGAAAAGCCGACAGTGTTGCCACTGTCGGCTTTCCGTTCGCATCAGGCTGCCTGTACTCTACGCGACCGCTGACGCAAATCTGTTAGAGAGCGCGCATATAGGCCTTGACCGAGCTGCAGTACTTCGCAGAGGTCGGGTTCATGCGCGTTGCGCCGTGACCGGCATTGTATTTCAGAATCGTGCCACAGGTGCTTCCGCCGCCGAGCTTCTGCGCCATGGCGAGATACTTCATGCCGAACTGGATGTTCGTGGACGGCTCGTAGAGGCCCTTGGCGGAGCCGGTGTAGCCGAGGCTGCGAGCGGTCGAGAGCTTGATCTGCATCAGGCCGATTTCACCGGCCTTGCCGCGCACATTCGGCTGGAAATTGCTCTCGTGACGCACAACCGCATGGGCCAGTGCGGAGGGCACGCCATAGGTCGACGCATAACGGTTGATGATGGTGGAATAGGCGCCGCCCTTGGCGTTACGGGCGGTCGTCGTGTCTTTCGACTGCGAACGCTTACCGGTGGAACCCTTTGTGGCCGGGGCCGCACGACGGCTGACGACCGATGCCTTCTTGGGCGCTGTGGTTGGCTTTTCCGCCGCGGCAGACTTGTTCTGCTGGCGTGCCTTGAGGAGAGCTGCGAGGTTGGTCGGTTCAGTTGAAGGGGCACTCAGCGCCGGATTCAGGCCAAACGAACTCATCGCGCCGACAAGGGCGCTAACAACAACAAATTTTACTTTCATAACCTACCGTCTTGAAACGTTTCTTTTGTCAGACCGCCTGTCTTGGGGGAGACGATCCTGTTTTTTGATCCCGCCCGATATGGCCTGTAAGGGCCCGTGACCGCTGGGATTGACCAATGAATTGGCGGGGAAATGCAGCTGAAGATTGGTTGCAAAAGTAAAATAGTCTTACAGGTTGCAACATTAGCGATTCATGCGCGGCCGCAGCGAACCGCCGTCACAGCCCCGCTGCAACGGGACTGGATCGATCTATTTTTATGAAAACATTACGAAAATCTGAAATGTTGCCCTTAGACAAACAGATCACTCGTGCCGCTTCAGGCGGTAACATTTTGCAGGGAAAAAATCAGCCTGTAGAGGGTATCTATGGTAGAAACATCGGCCACGCCGTCCACATTCTGTGGCCGAAAATGGCGCTGAAAGGCCTTAATCACGGTCTCCGTATCCTCATCGAAGATGCCAGTGATGGCAATTCCGTAGCCGTAAAGCGCCAGCATGGACTGCAAGGCTTCGACCGGCTGGCCGTTTTCGCCCCTTGCGAGAAACCTTCCGCCGCGGATCGGCGTCGGCTCGATGTAATGGGCGATACCTGCCTCATGAAGCCGCTTCCACGGAAAATTATGGCCGGGATCGGTCTTGCGGGACGGAGCGATGTCCGAATGGGCCAGCACATTCTCCGGTCTGATGGCCTGGCGCTCGCATATGTCGCGGCAAAGGCGGATAACCGCCTCGATCTGTGCATCCTTGAACGGCGGATAATCCTGGAGGTTGCCCGGGTTGACGATCTCTATGCCGATGGAAGCCGAATTGATGTCCGTTTCGCCCTTCCAGAAGCTCTGGCCTGCGTGCCAGGCCCGCGCCTTTTCCGATACCATCTGCACGATCCGCCCGTCTTCATGGACGAGATAATGCGCGGAAACTTCCATGTCCGGCGACTTCAGGACCTGCACCGCCTCTTCGGCGGTTGCCAGACCCGTATAGTGGAGAATGAGAAAGGTTGGCACCTTGCCGTCGCGGCGCGGACCGAAATTGGGCGACGGGTCAAGCATTGCACCGACGAAATCAGGCCGGACAAGCACCAGCTCCTCCAACAATTCGTTCTCGATTTCGTGTGCGCTGCTCATGCAGCCTCCAGATTCTTCTCGATACTCGCCCAGGCTGCGTTTATCGCCGCAAGACGCCTGTTGGCAATGGTTATGAATTCGAGCGGCAACCCTTCGGCCACCAGCCGGTCAGGGTGGTGTTCCTTCACCAGCGCGCGATAGCGCTTGCGGGCCATATCGAAGGACACGCCGCGCTCCAACCCCAGAATGGCGTAGGGATCGTCAGCGCCGCGCTGGACATGCCGGATCGCAATACGGTCGAAGGCCGCCTCGTCATAGCCGAATATATCCGCCACGCCTGCAAGAAAGGCCATTTCCTTTTCGTGCACATAGCCATCGGCGGTGGCGATATGGAAAAGCCCGTCAAGGATGTCTTCCAGCAGATGACAGTCGGTCTGCCCCTCGCTGCACAATCCGGCAAGCTGACGCGCATAGGATTCGTAGCCCGCAACATCCTGTTTGGCGAGATCGTAGAGCCGCGCGACATGCGCCGTCTCTTCCTTCGGCACCGCGAATATGTCCTGAAAGGCGCGGATTTCATCCTGGGTGACAACCCCGTCCGCCTTGGCCATCTTGGCGGAAAGCGCGATCATCGCGATGGAGAAAGCCACCCGGCGGCGCGTGTCGGCATCGCCTTCAAAAACGGTGCGCACGGCTTCGATAACGCCAGTAATGGCATTCGACGCCACGGACGTGACAAACTCACCGATGCGGACCCAAATCGACATGGCACTTTTCTATAGAATTCCGAAAGGACTGAAAACCGCCTAGGCAGGCGAAAGTTGAAAAAACAAACATTTAGAAAGAATATCGAACCGCAGGCTGAGAGCCTCAATCAAAAAGCGTGGGGCCGTGGCGAAAATGGTAATTTTCGAGTACCGGAGCGGAGCGTACTTAAGGATACGTGAGCAGCGGAATACAGAAAGGCGCCATTTGGAGACCGGCACGACGACTGTTGGAACAGGCTCTTACATTATTGCTGCGGCTCGCGGTCGTTGAAGGAGCGCTGTGCGACAGCAGCCGCAGCCTCTCCAGCCGCCTGTGCCTGCTCATCCGTCTGGCCCACCGACTGAGCGGCGGCAACCGCATTTGCGCGCGCCCTTTCGATGGCGGCGGCTTTTTCTTCCGGGGTCACCACACCTGAACTCTCGCGAAGCGACTTGACCAGATCGGGACCTTTTTCCGTGCCCGTGCTTTCTGCCGGCTTGGCAGGCTGCGAAATGGCGGCAGCGCCCTGCTCTCCGCCATTGGTCGTGGCAGCGCTCTCGTCATCTCCCTTGCCGCATGCGGCAAGCGCAACGAGAACGATCGCAGAAATGAAAAAGAGAAAGTTACGGTTCATGACGAAAGCCATAACCGAACCGAGCCTGCGTTGAAACACGGAAAACGCAGAGTGCCCGTCTTTTCCCACTGTGGTTGCCTTAGCGTTCATGTCAAATCCGAAACCGGCCGAAGCCGTCAAGCACGAATGGCGACCCGACACCGGATCGCCATCCGCCTGCAAAGCAGTCACGACATCGCACCCTTAGTTGGAAGGTGCAGTCCCCGTACCCGGCGTCGATGGTGCCGGGGTGGCCGGAGTGGTCGGCGCTGGCGTCGTGTCATTGTTCGAAGGCGCTGCCGGCGTGGATGGTGCCGGTGCGTTGTTCGTATCGTCCTTCTTGTCGTTGCAAGCTGCAAGACCGAGAAGCGATACGGCGGCGACAGAAGCAATCAGAAACTTCTTCACTTAGGCTCTCCTTCCTAGGTTAGGCTCTTGGCCTGGTTTCAGGCATCAATGGCAAGCTTGCCAAACGCCTCGCTGTTTCTCCGTGCGTGGCCGGTTTACCCGGCCAATCACCTTTACGGTCGCTCATCGACACAGAAGTCCTGTCGACTGGACCTTCACACCGAAAAACGGCAACAGCGCGGAAAAGTTCTCTCAAATAGTCTTACCGAACGTAATAAAGCGACAGTATTACAGAGCAGTAGCCCATTTTTTCCCGTTTATAAGCCCGCAATTATTTCGTCACGTCCCTGTCATTGGACGATGTTTAACTTTGCAAAATCGAAGTCTGGATTCGAGGATCAGGGGAACTTTTGATGACAGAGCAGGCAACAGGCGGCACAATTCTCAAGCGTGCTGTGACACAAAACAACGCTCTTTCGCGCGCGGGCTTTTCCGAAAGATTGTTCGCGTGGCTGTTCAAGGGGCTGGTCTATCCGCAAATCTGGGAAGACCCGGAAGTCGACATGGCGGCACTTGCCATCGAGCCCGGCCACCGCATCGTCACCATCGCTTCCGGCGGATGCAATGCCATGTCCTACCTAACCGCCGATCCGGCATGCGTGGAAGCGGTCGATCTCAATCGGGCGCATGTCGCGTTCAACCGGCTTAAACTCGCCGCCGTCAAAAACCTCCCTGATTACAACGCTTTCTACCGCTTCTACGGCAAGGCCGATGACAAGACCAATCTGGCGGCCTACAAGCGCTTCATCCGCCCGCACCTCGACAGCGAAAGCCGCACCTATTGGGAAAAGCGCAAGTGGAACGGCCGCCAGCGCATTTCCATTTTCTGGCGCGACCTCTATCGCCACGGTTTGCTTGGCGTCTTCATCGGCATGGGCCACCGCGTGGCGCGGCTCTATGGGATCGATCCGCGCGACATCTTGAAGGCGCGCACCATGGAAGAGCAGCGCAGTTTCTTCGACACCGCGCTGGCACCGCTTTTTGAAAAACGCATGGTGCGCTGGGCGACGGCCCGCAAATCCTCCCTGTTTGGGCTCGGCATACCGCCACAGCAATATGATGCCCTTGCTACCGCTGGGAATGGCGATATGGCGCTTGTCCTGCGCAGCCGCCTTGAAAAACTCGCCTGCGGCTTTCCCCTTACCGACAATTATTTCGCGTGGCAGGCCTTCGGGCGCGGCTATAGCGGCAATGAGGAGACCGGTCCGCTGCCGCCCTATCTGTCGCGCAGCAATTTCGAAACGGTGCGGGCGCGTGCCGACCGCATGACAGTGCAAAACGCCAGCTATACCGATTTTCTCGCCGCCAAGCCCGCCGCTTCCGTCGACCGCTATATCCTGCTGGATGCGCAGGACTGGATGAATGACGAGCAACTCAACGCGCTGTGGATCGAAATCACCCGCACGGCCGCGCCGAACGCCCGCGTCATCTTCCGCACTGCTGCTGAACCGAGCCTGCTTCCGGGACGGGTAGCGCCCGAGATACTGGATCGCTGGGAATATCAGGCAGACGAGTCCCGCGCCCTGCATGATCGCGACCGTTCGTCGATCTATGGCGGCTTCCACCTCTATATCTTGAAGGATGCCTGACATGCTGCGCAGCCCATGGAGTGTTCAGGGTATGGACCACGCCAACCTCATGGATCGGGTCTACCGTCGTCAGCGGCATTTCTACGATGCAACCCGCAAATACTATCTTCTGGGTCGCGACCCAATGATTGCGGGGCTGGACGTTCCCCGGAACGGCACGGTTCTGGAAATCGGCTGCGGCACGGGCCGCAATCTGGTGAAGACTGCGGAACATTATCCTGACGTCACGCTCTTCGGCATCGATATTTCCGCGGAAATGCTGGATACCGCCCGCCATGCGGCGGAACGCGCCGGCATCGAAAGCCGCGTCCGCCTCGACCGGGCCGACGCAGCGCAATTCGACCCGGAGCGATTGTTCGGACAAGCGGGCTTTGACCGGATTTTCATTTCCTATGCGGTGTCGATGATCCCGCAATGGCAATCGGTCATCCGGGAAAGCGTCCGACACCTCAATGCGGGCGGCGAACTGCATATCGTCGATTTTGGCGATCAGTCTCGTCTGCCCCGCTGGTTCGCAAAAGCTCTGTTCAAATGGCTGGAATGGTTCCACGTCACACCGCGCAGCGACCTTTTTGCGATTTGCGATCAGCTCGCACAGGAACGGAACGCCACTGTTGAAAAGCGCATTCTGTATCGCGGCTTTGCCTGGATAGCGGTCGTTCGTGCGGCGATGCCAGCCACTTCAACAGATTAGCAGCAAACTTGACCGGCAGACTGGTGACGTCTGCCTCCGGATCGCGTAACCGTTAGAGGACTGATTCGCGACACGGAACCACTATATGAACCGTCTGGCCAGCTGCAGCATTCTCGCCCTCGGCGCTTTACTTCTTTCCGCCTGCACGACGGTGGACTACGACTTTTCCGACGTAAAGAAATCAGGTGGTTCGGTAGCCCGCATTCCACCGCCGTCAGGCCCGGTGAAGGCGCCCCGTTTCGGGGATCGCGACCCGCACGACTGGACCGGCAAGACGCCGTGGCACTATCCGATCCACGGCACGGACGTTTCCAAATACCAGACCAATATTGACTGGAGCGCCGTTCGCGCCAGTGGCATTTCCTTTGCCTTCATCAAGGCGACCGAAGGCGGCGACCGGGTCGATGACCGCTTTCAGGAACATTGGAACGGCGCCCGTCAGGCAGGCATCGCCCGGAGCGCCTATCATTTCTATTATTTCTGCCGTCCGGCGATCGAGCAGGCGCGCTGGTATATTCAAAACGTACCGCGTGACCCCGGCGCGCTTCCGCCCGTTCTCGACATGGAATGGAACCCGCAGTCGCCAACCTGCAAGCTGCGCCCCAACGCAGCCGTTGTGCGCAAGGAAATGCGCATTTTCCTGCAAGCGCTGGAAAAACATTACGGCAAGCGCCCGATCGTCTACACGACGGTCGATTTCTTCGATGACAACGATCTGCGGCAGATGGCGGATTATCCGTTCTGGCTGCGCTCCGTCGCCGGTCATCCTGACGAAAAATACGGACCGCATCCGTGGACGTTCTGGCAATATACCGGCACCGGCTCCATTCCCGGCATCAAGGGCGACGCCGACATCAACGTCTTCGCAGGTGACGCCAATACGTGGAAAAAGTGGCTGGAAAGCAACAAGGTCCGCTAACACGGCCCAGTTTGGCAGTTCACACCAAGTTTTGCTTCATTTCCGGGGCTTGTTGGGGCAATAGCAAAACAATCCTCGGAAGGGAGCCGACTGCTCCCGGTTTATTAGTGTGAGTTACCAATGAAGTTGTTTGCTTCAGTTATCGCAGCCGCCCTGCTGGCATCGACAGCCATGTCCAATGCACAGGCCGCCGCGTCCCCTGCGCCTGCTGCGGCCCCGGCTGAAAACGCCGTCAATCTTCCAAAGCCGGAATGCGAGATCGATTTCGGCCAGTGGATGGACAATCTGACCAAGGAAGCCCGTGACGCCGGTGTCGGCGAGAAGGGCATCGCCGAACTGCACAAGGCCATGCTTGAGCAGAAGGTGCTCGACCGCGACCGCAAGCAGACTGTCTTCAACCTGACCTTCACCGAATTTTCCAAGCGCCTCATCTCGGAAGCGCGCCTGAAGAAGGGCCGTGACAATCTGGTCAAATATGCCGATGTCTTCAAGAAGGTCGAAGATACCTATGGCGTACCGGGACCAGTCCTTGCCGCCTTCTGGGGCCTGGAAACCGACTATGGTGCCATTCAGGGAGATTTCGACACGCTCAATGCGCTTGTCACCCTTTCCTATGACTGCCGCCGCCCGGACCTGTTCCGCCCGCAGCTGATCGCCCTTCTCAAGCTTTTCGATCAGGGGGTCGTCGATGCGGCGACCACTGGCGCATGGGCTGGCGAAATCGGCATGATGCAGCTTCTGCCGAAGGACTATCTTGAACGTGGCGTTGACGGCGATGGCGACGGCAAGGTCGATCTGAAGAACAGCGTTCCCGACGCCATGATGACCGCCGGTCGCATGATCTCGGAACTCGGCTGGAAACGTGGCCAGCCATGGCTCGAGGAAGTTCGCCTCACCAAGGACCTGCCTTGGGAAGAAGCGATCCGCACCAATCGCAAGCCGCATTCCTGGTGGGCTGAACAGGGCGTGACCGGCCTCAATGGTCCGCTCGGTCCGGATGACGGTGATGCGTCGCTTCTGCTGCCGCTTGGCCGCAAGGGACCGGCTTTCCTGTCCTATCCGAACTTCGACGTGTTCGTGGAATGGAACAAGTCCATCGTCTATGCGACCACGGCGGCCTATTTCGCGACCCGTCTGGCGGGTGCGCCTGCCTTCGATCCCGGCACCCCGGTTCCCGGCCTGACGCAGGACCAGCTGAAGGAACTCCAGACCAAGCTGCAGGCGCGCGGCTATGAAATGGGCAAGATCGACGGCGTTTTCGGTGTCGCCACCCGCGATGCCGTGCGCGCCGAACAGTTGCGCCTCGGAATGCCCGCCGATTCCTGGCCAACGCAGGAGCTTCTCGACAAGCTCTGATATTCGACAAGGCGCGGAGTTCAAAGCCCGCGCCTTTTCCTTTCCCGAACTGAAATGCGCCCCATGCTCACAACGCTGTTCGTCGTCCTTCCCGTTTTCGCGCTGATTTTCTCCGGCTGGGGTGCCTTCAGGCTGAAAATTCTCGGGCCGCATGCAATAGCGGAGCTGAACCGTTTCGTCGTCTATCTTGCACTGCCTGCCCTGCTCTTCGACATCATGGCCAATACCCATGGCAGCGAGCTGTGGCAGCCAGGCTTCATCGCAGTGTTTCTGCTTTCAAGCGCCATTGCTTTCGCATTGCCATTTCTGGTGCGGCTGCGCGGAAAAATGCCGCTTGCCGATACCGCGCTGGACGGCCTGAACGCCGCCTATCCCAATACCGGTTATATGGGCATCCCGCTTTCGATGATCGCTTTCGGCTCGGGCGTTCTGGCCGCGACAACCATTTCGATCATCATCACCGTCTGCGTCACCTTCGCTTTTGCCATCGTGCTAATCGAAATCGGCCTGCAAACCGAAAAGAAGCCGCTCCGTCTCATCTGGAAGGTGGTGCTATCCCTGATCCGCAATCCGCTGCTTGTCGCTCCAGCGCTTGGTGCCGTGGTGTCCTTTCTGGGGCTCGCGATCCCACCCCCGGCGGAAACCTTCCTCAAGATGCTCGGCGGTGCCGCATCGCCTTGCGCGCTCGTGGCCCTTGGCCTGTTCCTCGCCCAACCGCGCAAGATCGAACGTGAAAGCGTGAATGCCATCGCCTTCCTGGTCTCGGTGAAGCTCATCGTTCAACCGCTCGCAACCTGGCTGCTGGCGGTCCATGTGTTCGGACTACCGCCCCTGCTGGCGCAGAGCGCCGCGCTTCTCGCAGCCCTGCCGACCGGCACCGGGCCGTTCATGCTGGCCGAGCATTATCGTCGCGAAGCGGCGATAACCTCCAACGTCATCCTCTATTCGACCGTGATATCAGTCCTCACCTTGTCGGCATATCTGGCGCTAATTCGCTGAAATGGGCTAAAAACGTGTCAAAAAAGCTGTGGCAAGTGCGGCGAAAACAGCACCAAACGTGGCAGTTCGATGTCTTTTTCATGAAATGTGAACAAATTTTTCTAGTCAAATATTTCAATAGTTTAGAGGGTAAACAATAGGTTTATTCCCCTATCACGGCAGATTGCAGAACGAAATCTTCTTTTGTTCGGGGCGTTTTGCGCTTAGATTCCGGTTTCCTACCAGCGCGCGTCCGACCAGTCGGGCGCATATGAAGGAGACAGACCAATGGGACTTACGCGATCTTTGAATGTCCTCATGATCTGTGCGGCATTTGCATTTGTTGCAGCGTTGATAGCAGGGGTCATCCCTTAGAGTATGTCTCCCGAAAGTGGGAACCGGTTTCGGGATAAAGACACCAGCCTAAACAGGAAATGCTCTAAGGGAAATGGCCTAAACCATTACGGCGGCTTCGGTTTTTGAGGATAGGTCGACCCGCACGGAAACGAGAAAGCCCGGCGAAATCGCCGGACTTTCTTTTGTTTCAGGCCATTTCCAGCGCTGCTTCCGCCTTCGGCCTTATGCCGATCATATGGCAGATCGCAAAGGGCAGATCGGCGCGATTCATCGTGTAGAAATGGAAATCCTGCACGCCGCGTTCGATCAGATCCATCACCTGTTCGGCGGCAATTGCGGCTGCCACCAGCTGGTGCGTCTGCGGATCGTTGTCCAGCCCGTCGAAACGCTCGGCCAGCCAGGCCGGAATATGCGTCGCCGACCGCGCGCAGAAATTCTTGACCTGCTTGAAGTTGTGTACCGGCAGCACGCCCGGAACGATGGGGATGTAGATGCCTGCGCGGCGAACCCGCTCGACATAACGCTCGTAAAGATCGTTCTCGAAGAAGAACTGGGTGATGGCGCGCGTCGCACCATTATCGACCTTGCGTTTCAGCATATCGATATCAGTTGCAAAATCCGGGCTTTCCGGATGCTTTTCAGGATAGGCGGAAACTGAAATGTCGAAATCCGCAATATTGCGCAGGCCGGAGACCAGTTCGGCACCGTTCTGGTAGCCGCCCGGCGTCGGCACATATTTTTCGCCTATACCCGCCGCCGGATCACCGCGCAGCGCCACGAAACGATTAACGCCAAACGCTGCGAATTCACGCACCACACGGTCGACTTCCTCACGCGTCGCATCCACGCAGGTCAGATGCGCGGCGGGCTTGACGTCGGTTTCCTTGAGAATGCGCGCAACGGTGCGCGCCGTGCGTTCCCGCGTGGAACCACCGGCGCCATAGGTCACCGAAACGAATTCAGGCTGCAACGGGGCGAGCCGCGTGACCGTATCCCAGAGACGCTGTTCCATTTCTTCCGTCTTGGGAGGGAAGAATTCGAACGATACCCGGGTGGTCTGGCCAACGTCCGGTCGGCGGGAAAGACCGTAAAAACCCATCAAACTGTCTCCGTCATGCTCGGAGCATTTTGCAGCCAGATGGAAACATCGGGCGTCGCATAATGCCGTGAATACAAATATTTAGAGTGTGCTTCCGTCTGACTTCATCAAGCCGAAACGCGCTCTATCGTTTTCGACACCGGGTCGGCGATCAGAAGGCGCGGATCGCGGGCAAGCCACAGCTTCACTGTCAGCCCCTGATCTCCGTTGGTAGCCTTCGGCTCCAGCTCCAGTGTCTTTTCCGGTTCAAGACCGGCATCCCTCATCCAGCCCAGCATCTGCTCGTCGCTGAAGCCAAGCCGCAGATGCGCGTGCTCCTCGCGCAGGAACTCAAGCCTGTGCGGTGCAAAATCGACGATCAGCAGCCGCCCGTTGGGGCGCAGCGCCCGCGCGCCTTCCCTGATCGCAGCCAGCGGGTCGTCAAGAAAGTGCAGAACCTGATGAATGGTCACCAGATCGAAACTCTCGCGCTCGACAGGCAGCGCATAGACATCGCCCTGACGAACCTGGGCATTGCCGATTGCCGCCAGATCGAGATTGGCCCGCGCCACGGCAAGCATGTCGCGATTGATGTCGATACCGACGCCGCGAAGGTAAAGCGGCGCAAAAAGCTCCAGCAACCGGCCCGTACCCGTGCCGACATCCAGCATGGCCTGAAACGGCTTGTCGCCGACTATTTTCTTGAGCGCCACTTCGACCGCGTCTTCGGGCACATGCAGCTTGCGTATCTGATCCCAGCTGCCGGCATTGGCGCTGAAATAGGCGGCTGCCTTTTCCTGACGGCTGGACTTCACCTGCGACAGGCGCTCCATGTCGCGCTCGACCAGCGCATCGGCACTGTCGAGGCGCGCCAGAAGCCCGCGCGCCAGATCACCGCTGATCACATTGTCAGCGAGACGGAAATAGGCCCACGCCCCTTCCTGATAGCGATCGATCAGATCAGCTTCGGCCAGCAGCTTCAGATGACGCGAAACACGCGGCTGGGATTGCCCCAATATCGTCGTGAGGTCCGAAACGGTCAGGTCGCCCCGCGCCAACAGCGCCAGAATGCGCAAGCGGCTTGGCTCCGCCACCGCCTTCAACACATCCACCATCTGATCGAGTTGCAGCTGCAAACTGCTCATCACTTGGCCCTCGGGCTGACTAAAAGACATAAAGATATGTTTATATGGAAAACAATTTTGACGCAAGGACTTTTCATGCAGAATGGCGGCGTAAGGGATTCGCAAACGAGCGCCCCACGCCTTACGGATGCACGAAAAACGTTCCAGACAGGAAGCCAAGCGTCGTGCTTCCTGAAATCGGTTCGGATTTTCAGGCGCATGCGGATATGGAAGGAGAGCAGAATGAGCGCAGGCACCAATCGCCAGAAGGCAATCGCCAAGTCCCTGACGCTTCTGCTTCCGGCCGTCCCCTATTCGGACTCCGAACCTATCCGCGCCGCAGCACTTGCTCCGCATATGAAGACGCTGCCGCCTTCCACTGCCGTGTGGCTCGCGACCGTTGCGCATGTGCGCCATTCCCACACCGATTACGACGCGCTGCGCGACGAAGGCTATGACAGGGATTCGGCACGGTTCTTCGTTTTGGATGCGATCAACGCGAAACTCACGGAGTGGCGCTCCACACGGCTCGTCTCGCCGGAGGACGATGAAGTCGTACAGATGTAAACCAGCCGGGATTTACTGTTTTGCCGCCGCACATTTGGGCCGGGTCAACCGCACGGTATATTGCCGTGGACCAACCATGCCTTGCGGTGTCGGCAGGGTGACGATCCTGGCCTTCAACCTGCATGTTCCGACCCGGACATCGTAAGAACCGGAATCCTGTCGGGTGATACTCTGGATGGGCTGGCCCGGAAAGCGCTTTCCGACCGCCTCGGTCACGGAGGCGAGTTCCCGGCCTGCCTCGACATTCGGTGCGAGCACCGCATGAGCAGGGAAAGTAAGCAGCACCATGAATAGGGCCGCCCCCAAAAACGGGACCGCGAACGCATTATGCCTTTGCTTGAAATGCTCTGATCTCAGAAAATATTTCATGAAAACGCCCCATAAAAACTCCCGGATGATAGCGCATCGCGGAATGCAAGGCCACACAATGCATTCAGGCCCGCAATCGTACCGATCCGGGCCTGAAAATATTCCAGCTTGGCGAATGTCAATCGACCGAACCGTGCCCTTGCAGATAGCCGTGCGTGCGCGGGTTCGGCATCACGATACTGACGACGAAGACTACCACCATGATCACGGTCACATACCAGAAGAAGCCGCTTTCCATGCCCTGCTGCTTGAACCACAGCGCCACATATTCCGCCGTGCCGCCAAAAATAGCGTTGGCGATGGCATAGGAAAAGCCGACGCCCAGCGCCCGCACTTCCGCCGGAAACAGTTCTGCCTTCACGATGCCGCTGATGGAGGTGTACATGCTGACGATCGCCAGCGCGATCACGATATAGATGAACGCCCAGAGCGGACTCTGAACCGAACCGATCAGCGTCAGGAGCGGAATCGTCGTCAGGATGGAAATGCCGCCAAACCCGATCATCATCGTCTTGCGCCCGATCTTGTCGGACAATGCGCCAAAGAGCGGCTGCATCAGCATATAGACCAGCAGCACGACGGTCATGGTTTCGCTGGCCGTTTCCTTGCTCATGCCAGCCGTGTTGACCAGATATTTCTGCATATAGGTGGTGAAGGTATAGAAGGCGAGCGAACCGCCAGCCGTGAAGCCGACCACAACGAGGAAAGCCTTGCGGTGGTTCTTCCAGATATTGGCGAAGCTGCCCGCTGCCTTGTTGCTGCGGGTTTCTTCCGTCGAGGTCTCGTGAAGGGTCCGCCGCAGGAAAAGCGCCACGATGGCCGCGACACCGCCAATGGCGAAAGGAATGCGCCAGCCCCAGGCGTGAAGCTCATCCGATGTCAGGAAGAACTGCAGCACCACGATCACCAGAACGGCAAGCAACTGCCCGCCGATCAGCGTGACATACTGGAACGAGGAAAAGAAGCCACGACGACCGGCCAACGCCACCTCGCTCATATAGGTAGCGGTGGTGCCGTATTCGCCACCGACGGAAAGCCCCTGCAAAAGCCGCACAATCAGCAACAGGAATGGTGCCGCAATGCCAATGCTCTGATAGGTCGGCAGAATGGCGATCGCGAAAGAACCGAGGCACATCATCGTGACCGAAATCAGCATGGATGTGCGTCGGCCGAGCCTATCGGCAATGCGGCCAAAGAGCCAGCCGCCGATAGGGCGCATGAGGAAACCAGCCGCAAAAATCGCAGCCGCGTTCAACAACTGGCTGGTCTGGTCTTCGGCGGGAAAAAACTGCGACGCAAAGTAAAGCGCGCCGAAGGAATAGACGTAAAAATCGTACCACTCCACCAGATTGCCCGATGCGCTGGCCACGATGGCAAAGACGCGGCGGCGCGTGTCATGGGCATCATGTGCCGCTTCGATCTCGCCATTGGCGTCAGCATGCATTTCTGCATTGTTCATTCTGAAAACTCCCGATAGCGGGCAGTTGTCGAACAGCCCGCAAGCCGCCGGTCCCATGCGGGATGACCGAAATCGGCGATTGTTTCACTTCACAAACATAAAAAGCGATCCGCGTTTCAGTCGAAAGGCAGCCTCGCATTTGAAATGTCCTCCCGGTCAAAATCATGCCGTCTGAATCGCTGGCGATGACAGACGGTCCTTGAACCGGCGGTCTCGGTGTTCATTCCCAACGAAGAATATAAACGGAGCAAGAGCATCGAAACCGGCCTCCTGAACGAAATCGCGACGGGATGAAACGCATCACGGCGTTGCGATCACAGGCTCCATATCTAGAGCGGTTTCAGGATGCGGCCAGACCATAGGAACAAAATCGTTTGCATGCAATCTATTACAATATGAGAAATTGCTAAATGAAACGGCTGGCAGCGCCGCCTGTTCCAGAGACGATGCAACCCTTTGAAATAACAAATAAATAATTGAGATCGCCCGCACGGGCAATCGATCAATTCCCCGTGTGGAGCGACCTTTGAGACAGTTATTTCTTTTGAGCGACCAGAAAAATACGCGGAAAACGCAACAGCACTTTTCCGTCGACCGTCGCTGGATAATGCGGCGCGATCTGCTCTTTGTAGGCCTCCAGATAGTCGGCCTGTTCCTGCTCATCGAGCGGATCGAGAAAAGGCCGCAAACCTGTCCCCTTCACCCATTCCACAATGGCATCCACGCCATCCAGCGGATGGTTATAGATCGTATGCCATAGATCGATCCGTGCAGCCTGGCTGGCCAGTGCGTTGTAATATTCCGCCACCGGCGGCAAAGGCTCCCTGCCCTCGGTGCCGATCTTGGCGGCAAAGGCTTCCGTTCTGGCCACGTCGCGCATGCCGACATGCGTGGGCTCACCCATATTATCCGGCATCTGGACGGCCAGCACTGCGCCGGGACGAAGCAGCGACAAGAGGCGCTTCATCTGCGCGATGTGATCGGGAAGCCACTGGAACACGGCATTGGAGAAAAGAACATCGGTCTGCGCATCCGGCTCAAAGCTCGTCACGTCGCCGATGGTGAAATCAACATGCGGCAGGCGCGCCCTGGCCTTTTCGATCATGTCGGGTGATGTGTCGAAGCCGGAGACATGGGCGTCTGGCCAACGTTCGGCCAGAAGCTCCGTCGAATTGCCCGGGCCGCAGCCGATATCGACAACCTTGCGCGGCGCGTCGAGCGGTATCCGGGCCAGAAGATCACGCGCCGGGCGACTGCGTTCGTCTTCAAACTTCAGATATTGCTTTGCGGACCAGTCTTTCATCCTGTCTCCCTTCATCAAACGAAAAGGCCGGCGCTATGCACCGGCCTTTTGAGAGTAATTAACGAGTGAGCGGCTTATAGGTAACCCGCTTGGGATTGACGCTATCCGGTCCAAGACGGCGGATCTTGTCGGCTTCGTAATCCTCGAAGTTTCCTTCGAACCATTCGACGTGGCTGTCGCCTTCGAATGCGAGGATGTGCGTCGCCAGGCGGTCGAGGAACATGCGATCGTGGCTGATGATAACGGCGCAGCCCGCGAAATTTTCGAGCGCATCTTCAAGCGCGCCGAGCGTTTCCGTATCGAGATCGTTGGTCGGTTCGTCGAGGAGCAGGACATTGCCGCCGGATTTCAGCATCTTGGCCAAGTGAACGCGATTGCGCTGACCGCCCGAAAGATTGCCGACCTTCTGCTGCTGGTCACCGCCCTTGAAATTGAACGCACCGCAATAAGCGCGGGAGTTCATTTCAAACTTGCCGAGCTTGATGACGTCATTGCCGCCGGAAATTTCTTCCCATACGGTCTTGTTGGCGTCGAGTGCGTCGCGGCTCTGGTCCACATAGGAAAGGTGAACCGTGTCGCCGATGCGAACCGAACCCTTGTCCGGCTGATCCTGCCCCGTCAGCATCTTGAAGAGCGTCGATTTACCGGCGCCGTTCGGGCCGATCACCCCGACAATGCCGCCAGCCGGAAGTTTGAAGCTCAGATCGTCGATCAGCAGGCGGTCGCCAAAGCCCTTCGACAGGTTCTCAACCTCGATGACCACCTGACCCAGACGCTCGCCCACCGGGATGATGATCTGCGCGTCGCCGGGGCGGCGTTCTTCCGCGCTCTTGACCAGTTCGTCATAGGCCTTGATACGCGCCTTGGACTTGGCCTGACGCGCCTTCGGGCTTGCTGAAATCCACTCGCGTTCACGCGACAGCGCCTTTTCACGCGCTGCTTCCTCGCGGCCTTCCTGCTGCATGCGCTTGGCCTTGGCTTCCAGATAGGCGGAATAGTTGCCTTCATACGGAATGCCGCGACCACGGTCGAGCTCGAGAATCCAGCCCGTCACATTGTCGAGGAAGTAACGGTCGTGGGTGATGATCAGCACCGAACCCGGATATTCGCGCAGGTGCTTTTCCAGCCATGCGGTCGTTTCGGCATCCAAATGGTTGGTCGGTTCGTCGAGAAGCAGCAGGTCGGGCTTGGAAAGCAGAAGCTTGCAAAGCGCCACGCGACGCTTTTCACCACCCGAAAGCTTGGACACGTCCGCATCGCCCGGAGGGCAGCGCAGCGCTTCCATGGCCATTTCCACCTGGCTGTCCAGATCCCAGAGGTTCTGGCTGTCGATGATGTCCTGCAGCTTTGCGCCTTCATCCGCCGTTTCGTCGGAATAGTTCATCATCAGTTCGTTGTAACGGTCGATGATCGCCTTCTTCTCAGCGACGCCTTCCATCACATTGCCGAGCACATCCTTGGACGGATCGAGTTCCGGTTCCTGCGGGAGATAACCGCAGGTCGCGCCTTCGGCGAGCCACGCCTCGCCGGTATATTCCTTGTCGAGACCGGCCATGATCTTGAGCACGGTCGACTTACCGGCGCCGTTGGGACCGAGAATGCCGATCTTGGCGTCAGGGTAGAAGGAGAGATGAATGTTCTCCAGAATCTTCTTGTTGCCATAGGCCTTGTTGAGGCCGGACATGTGATAAATGAACTGGCGTGCCATAAAGCGCGTCGTCTCCGCAGGTTGAGAAGCGCGGGTCGCCGATCAGGTCGAACCGCGCGGAAATTGCTGAGGCGTATGTAGGCCAAATATGCCCCGGAAGCAAACGCCAACCCGCGAAATGGAAGCAGCCGGAACCACCAGTCCGCATCTGCTCGAGAAACAAATATAATGAAACCGGGCGCGGATATTTCCGTCACCCGGTTTCCCCTCTGGCCACCGTCCGCGAAAGTTTCCTCCCTTTCATCGGACGGCCTGCAAGTTATGACGTGAATTCTGTCTCTAGACGCCCCTGGATGCCCTTCAAAACCCCGTCTGCAAAGCTAGATTTGCCCAAGCTTTTGCGCTTTTCAAGCAGAATCTGCACAAAAAACGCTATTGCCTAAAATTCGTTCACCCGTCGATCCAATGCCTGTTTTAGCGACGCTGCATCGGGGAGATTGACTATTTGCACGGCATAAAATCAGATGGCGAAATGACGTTCAAAACCATTCATCATCTGCCGGTCGCAGACAAATCAGAACTTCCGTTCCGCACCGTCCGCGCCGCCATGCCGCGAGCGGTTGTCCAGCTGTGCCACGGCCTCGCCGAACATTCGGCGCGATATGAACGCTTCGCCTTCGCCCTCGCGGCGGCTGGCTGCCACGTCTATATTCACGACCATCGCGGGCACGGCACCAATATCGGTGCTCATGCACCGAGAGGCACGTTCGCGCAAAAGCAGGGCCATATCGTGGCCATCGAGGACGTGCGGGCGCTCAACCGTCACATTCACGAGAAGCATCCGGGCTTGCCCGTGGTACTTTTCGGCCATTCTATGGGCGGGCTGATCGCGCTGAACTATGTGCTGGACCATGCCGACACAGTGAATGCGGCGGCGGTCTGGAATGCAAATTTTGACGGTGGAGCGCAAAGCGCTGCGGCACTCGCACTTCTTTATATGGAGCGCATGCTGAAAGGCTCGGACGTTCCAAGCAGCATTCTGCCGAAAATGACCTTCCGCGCCTGGGGCCGGTCCATAAAGGGCCACCGCACGCTGTTCGACTGGCTTTCGCACGATGCAGCGGAGGTCGATGCCTATATCGCCGATCCGCTTTGCGGCTTCGACGCCAGCGTGGCGCTGTGGATCGACATTTTCCGGTTGATCCGGCGCGGGGCCGACGACCGCAATTTCTCAAAGGTTCCGCGGGACATGCCGTTCAATCTGGTTGGCGGCGCCGAAGACCCGGCAACGGCGAACGGCGCCGCTGTGCAGAAGTTGGGGGAGAGAATGCGGAAGATGGGCTTCAAGCGTGTCGATTGCACGATCCTTCCCGGCACCCGCCACGAAAGCCTCAACGAGACCAACCGGGATCAGGTGATGCAGAATTTTCTGGATTGGCTGGCGGAGGCTCTTCCGTCACCGGCATTGACCAGCTAGAAAACGGCAGTCAACCGATCAATCGAGTTATTATCCGGGCCAGAACTCACGATTACTTGAACCGTCTTGGCTTTGCCATGCAATCAATGCTATGCAGCGCGCCTTGCGCGCTATCGGGTTTCCGGGCAGGTAAGCCGGGCTTAAGCAGATGGCGCGAGGAATGAAGGAACACTCCGCTTGGACACACCGACGATTTCTGTGGTTATCCCCTGCCGCAACGAAGCCGACAATCTTGCCTTTCTGCTGGATGAAGTCGATGCCGCCATGCAGGGCCGCGCATACGAAGTCATCGTCGTAGACGACGGTTCGACGGACTCGACCAGCGACGTACTCGCGGGCCGCATCCATGCAGGCAAGCCGCTTCGCCATCTGCGCCATGATCGTTCATCGGGCCAGAGCGCCGCAGTGCGCTCCGGTGTCTTCGCGGCGCGCGGCAAGATCGTCGTGACCATGGATGGCGACGGGCAGAACAATCCCGCCTATCTCCCCGTTCTGGCGGATGCGCTGATCAAAGCCGGACCGGATTACGGCATTGCAGCGGGACAGCGCCTCAAGCGCACGGATACGAAACTCAAGCAGTTGTCGTCGCGCTTTGCCAATAATCTGCGCGGCGCGATCCTCAAGGACAAGACGCGCGATTCCGGCTGCGGCCTGAAAGCGCTGCATACCGACCTGTTCCGGCAACTGCCGTTCTTCGATGGCTGGCATCGCTACCTTCCTGCGCTGGCGCTGCGCGAAGGCTACGATGTGGTGCATGTCGACGTGGTCGATCGCGAACGCCGCCACGGCAAATCCAATTACGGCATTCTGGACCGTGGAATGCGCGGCATTCTGGACCTTTATGGCGTCTGGTGGCTGCGCAAGCGCCGCAAGGTCGTTCCTCGCGTGAGGGAGATCACCCATGACTGATATTTTCAACAGCCTGTCGCAGTGGCTGCACGACGTTTTCGTGGCGCAATGGGATGGCTGGATCGTGCTGGGCTTTGTCGCCCAGGCCTGTTTCACCATGCGCTTCGTGGTGCAGTGGCTCGCATCCGAAAAGGCAAGGCGCAGCGTCATGCCGGTGGCCTTCTGGTTCTTCTCGCTGTTCGGCGGCGCTTTGCTGCTGATCTATGCCATCCAGCGCAAGGACCCGGTCTTCATCGCCGGTCAGGGCCTCGGCCTCATCGTCTATATCCGCAATCTCTGGCTCATCGCCAACGAAAAGAAGCGGCTGACAGCCGGGGAGTAAACTCCCCGGTTCAGAATTATTGTTTTTAGGCCCTCAGCGTCCGGCCCACTGAGCGATAGTCAAGCCCGGTACCGGCAATGTCCTCGGCCTTGTAGACATTGCGCAGATCGATCAGCACATTTCCGGCCATGACACCCGCCACCCGTTTCAGATCGAGCGCACGATAGGCGTTCCATTCCGTCAGCAGAGCCACGACACCCGCCCCCTCTACAGCTTCGTAGGCTGAATTGCACCAGACAACATCGGGCAGCACCGCCCGGGCCGCGTCCATAGCTTCCGGATCGTGCGCCTGAACCCTGATTCCGGCCTTCTGAATGGCCGCGATAATGTCGAGCGCGGGAGACTCGCGAATATCGTCGGTGTTCGGCTTGAAGGCGACGCCTAGAACAGCAACCCTGTCCGCACCGCTCTCCTTGGCGGCGGTCACGATCCGTTCCGCCATGGATTGCTTGCGGGTTTCATTGACCGCTATAACCTGCTCGATCAGCGACTGACGCGCCTCGTATTTCTTGCCGGTTGCAGCAAAGGCGCGCGTATCTTTCGGGAAGCACGATCCGCCGAAACCCGGTCCGGCATGCAGGAACTTGGAGCCAATACGATTATCCATACCGATGGCGCGAGCCACTTCCTGCACATTGCCGCCGGTCTTCTCGCAAAGGTCGGCGACCTCGTTGATGAAAGTCACCTTCATGGCCAGAAAGGCATTGGCCGCATATTTGATGATTTCGGCATTTTCCAGCGAGGTGACGACCATCGGTGTTTCACGCAGGTAAAGCGGACGATAGAGGCGCTGCATTGCGGCCTTGCCGCGCTCGTCCTCCACGCCGACGACAACACGGTCGGGTCGCATGAAATCCTCGATCGCCGAACCTTCCCGCAGAAACTCCGGATTGGACACCATCGAGAACGGTACACCCGGATTGGCGGCCTTGATGCGGTCGCGTATGCGCGCATTGGTGCCGACTACGACTGTCGACTTGATGACGACGACGGCGCCGGGCTTCATGGCGGCAGCGATTTCGTCCGCAGCAGCCTCGATATATTGCAGATCCGCCTCGCCGTCGCCGCGACGGGATGGCGTGCCTACCGCGATGAAGATGACATCGGCATCCGCGACACTTGCCGGAAGGTCAGTGCTGAACTCCAGCCTGCCATCGCGAATGTTGCGGGTCATCAATTCATCGAGACCCGGCTCGAAGATGGTGACCTTACCGGCCTTCAGCCGTTCGATGATCGACGGATTCTTGTCCACGCAGGTGACGTGAAAGCCGAATTCGGCAAAACACACACCCGAAACCAGCCCCACATAGCCCGTTCCGATCATCGCCAGCTTCATATGTTCAGTCCTTCAGTTTGCATTCGCGAGAGCCTGATGAGATTCCGGCTCCGGTTTGCCGGAAATGGAGGCGTTAGAGAACCGGAGCATCGTTCACTTAAAGTTACATGCGGACCGGAAGCGTCAAACAACACCATTTGCAGGCTGCCAGAACCGAAATATCGGTAGCATCACAGCCATTTGTCGTAGTCCGACACCAGCAGATGCAGCGGCTTCTCGTTTTCTTCGATATTCGAAAAGCGGCCGATCGGCTCGCGGAAAATATTATCAGTCAGGTCGTCATTGACGGTCGAAACTTCACCGATCAACACGTCACCGCCCTCGCCCCAGAAGGCATGCCAGTTGCCGGGCAGCAGTGTCACGCTTTCACCCGGCTGAAGCTTCAAGTGAGCGCCGGCCTTCTGCGTCACAAGGCGTCCGTCGGTTGCAACCGTCACGTCGGTTTCCTTGTCCACGCTGCCGTCGGACCGCGAATTGAACAGTTCGAGCACCAGCGTGCCGCCACCACGATTGATGATGTCTTCCGCCTTCACCACATGGCGATGCATCGGGGAAAGCTGGTTCTTGCGCGAGATCATGATCTTTTCGGCATAGAGCATGCCACCGCCGCGCTTGAGGTCCTCGGCATTGCCGTTGCGCGTGGTGAAGAGGAACAGTCCGAGATCGGCGAACTTTCCCTGTCCGTAGTCCGTAATATCCCAGCCGAGACGCGCATCGCGGATTGCACGCGCATCAGACGAGGTGCGTGCCTTCAGTTCCTCGGGCGACCAATAGGCAAAGGGCGGCATGACATAGCCGAAAGAACGGATGAATGCGTCGCTTTCGCGGATGATTTCGTTGATTTCAGAACGTTTCATGGCCACCGAGCCTCCCATGGAATGAAACAATTGGGATATGGTTGACGTGGTAACTGGCTTTTAAACCAATTTGCAATCCCGGAAACGCTCCGCAGGCGCATGTAACACACATTTGCGATGATCTGGCTGCGCCGCAAAAGCGACATTTTGGCGTGTCGTCTTTACGCGAAAACCATGTCGCATCCCAATGCGCGTTTAGAATAGTTCAGTGATTGAATCAGGATAACGGAAGCCAGTTCACAGACCTCGGGAGATGTGGGCAAGCCATTGAGATAACGGGACAAGCCGTGCTTCCGGAAGACAAAGGGAACACCGGATCGAGCCATAGTCGCTGCGAGAACAGCAGAAGGGCCGATCAAGATGGAAAGCAAGGGTTCGAGGCTATGGACGTTCGCAACGAAATGCTGGGGCTGTTGACCGGGCGCGACCCCAATTTCAGCCTGGAGCAGAAATTCTACACCGATCCTGAATATTACAAGCAGGATCTGGACAACATTTTCTACAAGGACTGGCTGTTTGTCGGCCACGACTGCGAGCTGCCGAAGACCGGTTCCTACATGACCGTGCAGATCGGCGCTTACCCTGTCGTCATCGTTCGCGACGCGCAGGGCGGCATTCGTGCTTTCCACAATTCCTGCCGCCATCGCGGCTCGCGCATTTGCGCTGCCGAAAAGGGCACTGCCGCGAAGCTCGTCTGTCCCTACCACCAGTGGACTTACGAACTGGACGGACGCCTGCTCTTCGCGCGTCAGGTCGGCCCGGACTTCAAGCCAGCCGAATACGGCCTGAAGCCGGTTCATTGTGAAACCGTCGCCGGCTATATCTATGTCTGCGTGGCCGACGAAGCCCCCGACTTTGCTTCCTTCCGCAATCTGGTCGAGCCTTATCTCGCACCGCACAACATCAAGGACGCGAAGGTCGCCTTCGAAAGCTCGATCATCGAGAAGGGCAACTGGAAGCTCGTCTGGGAAAACAATCGCGAGTGCTATCACTGCGCCGCCAACCATCCCGAACTCTGCCGCACCTATCCAGAAGCGCCGTCGGCAACCGGCGTGCAGGGCGTCATGGAAGATCCGGAGATCAACCAGCTCTGGAAGAACTGCGCCAGCGTCGGCCTGCCAGCACAATTCAACATGTCGGAAGACGGCCGCTATCGCATCACCCGCATCCCGCTCCTGCGCGACGCGGTGAGCTACACGATGTCCGGCAAGGCGGCGGTGAAGAAGCATCTGAGCGATCAGGTGGCTGGCGGCACGAATATCGGCGCCATGCTGCTGTTCAACTATCCGTCGACCTGGAACCATCTGATGGCGGACCACGCGATTTCCTTCCGCGTTCTGCCGATCAGCGCCGAGGAAACGCTTGTCACCACCAAATGGCTCGTTCACAAGGATGCTGTTGAAGGTGTGGATTACGATCTCGACGAACTGACCCATGTCTGGATACAGACAAACGATCAGGACCGGCAGATCGTGGAAGAAAACGCCGTCGGCATCCGGTCGCCCGCCTATCAGCCCGGCCCTTACTCGGTCGAACATGAAGGCGGCGTGATGCAGTTCCTCGAATGGTACACCAACACAATGACGCCGCGCCTGCGTGGCGAAGCGGCAAAGCTTAGCCGCGTCGCCTGATACCGTAATACGAAGCGAGAAGTGAGAAGGCCATGCAGCCTCTGAAATATCTGGATGAGATGCTGCCGTGGAACGACAGGTTGCAGATGCTGGAATGCATTTCGGCCATCGAAGAAGCGCCAGACGTCATGACCTTCTCCTTCAAGACTGCCGAGGACAACTGGTTCCGCTATACGCCGGGCCAGTTCGTCACCCTTGAACTGCCGATTGAACGGGCCGACGGGCTGGGGCCGGTGCTGCGGACCTATACGCTGTCCTCGACCCCTTCCCGTCCCTACCATATCTCCGTCACCGTCAAGGCGCAGAAGGGCAGCATCGGCACGCGCTGGATGCTCGACAATCTGCGCCCGCCGATGAAGATCAAGGCTTACGGGCCGAATGGCGACTTCTCGCTCGCCAACCATCCCGGCGAAAAATATCTCTTCGTCTCCGCCGGTTCAGGCATAACGCCGATGGTCTCCATGACCCGCTGGCTCTTCGATTGTGCGCCTGCCACCGACGTCGCCTTCATCAACTGCGCCCGCACGCCGGACGACATCATTTTCCGCCGGGAGCTGGAACTGCTTTCGGGCCGCATGGAAGCCATGCGGCTGGCCTTTATCGTCGAGCAATCCTCGGCGCGCCATGTCTGGCCGGGCCTGCACGGGCGCATCGACCGCGCCCGGCTCGAACTGCTTGCGCCAGATTTCCTGCACCGCACGGTTTTCTGCTGCGGGCCGGAGCCGTTCATGAACGGTGTGCGCGGCCTGCTGGAAGATGCCGGCTTCAACATGGCCAACTACCATCAGGAAAGCTTTAATCCGGCGAGCGAGATTTCGTCGGTGCCGGTGCCTTCAACACTTTCCGAGACGGCTGCGGCAGCCCCCGCCGCCCCGGCGGTAGCGTCCGCCAGCGTCGTCTTCAGCCTTTCCGGCGTGGAAGTGGAATGCACGGAAAACGACACGATCCTGCTTGCGGCACGCAATGGCGGGCTCAAGATTCCGAGCGCCTGCGAGTTCGGCATCTGCGGCACCTGCAAGGTGAAGTGCCTCGGCGGCGAGACCGAAATGAACCACAATGGCGGCATCCGCGATGACGAGATCGCGGAGGGCTATATCCTCGCCTGCTGCAGCCGCCCGCGCGGCCGCGTGGAGATCGATGCCTGACCTTGCAGTCACAGCACGAGCTCTGGAAGAGGCCTAGGCTTTTTTCAGAAACTCGGTCCGCAACACCAATCCCTTGACCTGCTTGGTGCTGCAATCGACTTCCGCCGGGTTTCCGGTAAGGCGAATGCCCTTGACCAGCGTTCCCCGCTTCAATGTGGTGGAGGTTCCCTTCACCTTCAGGTCCTTGATGAGCGTGACGGAATCGCCGTCATTCAATTGGGTGCCATTGCTGTCGCGGACGATTACATCTGTCATGGTGGTTTCCTGTCTGGTGTCTGATCTGGCTCGTCCGTAGCACCCTTGCCGATGTTATACCAGAACGCGGCTTATTGCAGGCCTCGCGAAACCGCTCCGGCTCCTGCCGTGGCACGCATCTTGCCCGAAAACCGGTTCCCACTTTTCAGGATGCGCTCTATATCTGGTTGCAAAGCAAGCCAAGCGGGAGCGTTTCATGATCGGTCATGCACTTGTGGTTATCGACGTCCAGAATGATTTCTGCCCCGGCGGTTCGCTGGCGGTCGATCGCGGCGATGAAATCATTCCGACCGTCAACCGGCTGATTGAGGAAAGCGAAAACGTCATCCTCACGCAGGACTGGCACCCCGCCAACCATTCAAGCTTTGCTTCGACCCACCCTCGCGCCAGGCCTTTCGATACGGTCGAAATGGCCTATGGCCTGCAGACGCTCTGGCCCGACCATTGCGTACAAGGCAGCCACGGAGCGGATTTCCACCCGGACCTGCAATGGACGCGGGCGCAGCTCGTCATCCGCAAGGGCTTTCGCATCGGCATAGACAGCTATTCAGCATTCTTCGAGAACGATCATAAAACGCCGACCGGCCTTGGCGGATATTTGCGCGAACGCAATATCGGCTCGCTCACCCTTGTGGGCCTCGCCACCGATTTCTGCGTCGCTTATTCGGCGCTGGATGCCGTGGCCCAAGGCTTTCAGGTGCGCGTCCGTCTCGATGCCTGCCGCGGCATCGACCTCAACGGCTCGATGGACATCATGCTCGAAAGGATGAAACAGGCTGGCGTCGAACTGATCGACGAGCCTGTTTCGGCATCCCACTTACTCTAGCTCGCCGTCCGGCATGGCGATAAAGATCAGCACGGCGATGATGGTGATGAAGAACCGGAACGCGGATTCGATCCCGTTCCAGGTTTGCGACATCCACATGCCGAACCATTCCCCGCCGACCGACATGAAGCCGACCTGCCAGACCAGAAAGCCGAGCGACAGGCCGGCAATGGCCCACTTCTTGGAGCGGTTGAAGCTCGCCGCCCGGTCGGTCAGGCGGCCAAGCATGGCAAAAGCCCCGATCCAGCACAGGATCGCCGTCAGCGTTTCCGCCGCGATGATCAGAATATAGGCGGCATTGTGCAGCATCGGATTATCGATGGCACGGTACTTGATCGTGGCATCGGGAAAGATCGTGTCCATCATCAAAACGTGCTGCACGAAGGCGAAATTGGTATCGTAATCGGTGATATTGCCGAACGAAACCAGCGTTGCGAAAAAGGCTATTGCCGCCACGAAGGCGGTCTTGCTCAACCGTGTAACGACCATGGAAACGTGCCCTCCCCAGTGAAGCCGCATCGCTGCATTCGAGACGACCCGCGGCAAATTGCGAAACCCATCGCAATGATCAATGGTCCTCAACTCCGGCGATTCGGTCAAGACCAACAAAAAAGGGCAGCGTAAGCTGCCCCTTTGTTCAGACTGCACGAGGCAAGGCTAGAGCATTTCCAGCAAAAGTGTGAAACGGTTTTGCGTTGGATAATGCGATAAAACAAATAGTTAGAGCGGTTCCGGCGATTCTTCAGAACAGGAACCGCTCTAATGCCCTGTGACCTCTTCGGCTTCTTCCTGCCAGTTCGGATTGAGCCGGTTGTAGCGCAGCGAAGACATGAACGAGAGACCGATCAGGGCCGCACCGATAAGGCCGGTGATGACTTCCGGAATATGCACCAGTGTCTGGACATACATGATGACCGCCAGAACCAGGATTGCATAGAAAGCGCCATGCTCGAGATAGCGGTACTGGCCAAGCGTCTTGCGCTCGACAAGCATGATGGTGAGCGAACGCACATAGAAGGCGCCGATGCCGAGGCCGATGGCGATAATGAACAGGTTCGTGGTGAGCGCGAAGGCACCGATAACACCGTCGAACGAGAAGCTGGCATCCAGAACTTCCAGATAGATGAAGGCGCCAAGACCGCCGCGATGGACCATGTCCATCTGTTCCTGCGTCGCATCCAGCACCTCGCCCAGCCCTTCGACAGCCAGAAAGGTCAGAAGGCCGAACAGCGCCGCAATCAGGAATGTGTGCGAATGTTCGGCATCCAGCTGGTAGGAGAAGAAGATGATCAGCGCGATTGCGACCCCGATTTCCACTCCCTGCACGGAAGCGAACTTCGACATGCGGCTTTCGATGGCCTTGATCCAGTGCACATCCTTTTCGACATCGAAGAAGTACTTCATGCCGACCATCAGCAGGAACGTGCCGCCGAAGGCGGCGATGCCGGTGTGCGATTCCGAGATCACGCGGGCATATTCATCGGGCTGCCAGATGGCGAGTTTCAGCGCCGAGATCGGATCGGTCCACATGGCAACCGCGACGATGGCGAGCGGGAAGATGATGCGCATGCCGAAAACGGCAATGATAATGCCCCAGGTCAGAAACCGGTGCTGCCATTCCGGCGTCATGTCGCGCAGGATGCGCGCATTGACGATGGCGTTATCAAAGGAAAGCGATATTTCCAGAACGCTGAGAACCGCACAGATGATGAAGACGGAGACCATTCCCCCAAAAGTGCCGGTCATTTCGTAACCGAGCCAGACGGCACCTGCGAGACCCAATACGGTAAAAACCATGGGCCAGATAAAATAGCGAAGAGTGGCCATTGCAAACCATCGGATTATTATTGTTATCAAACGGAAACAGGCAATGGACACCGCGCAACGAACCCGCGAAGCGAAGCCCGCTTCCCGCATCCGTTCTACCTGACCACTGCTCTTCCCGCCAAGGCGTATCGGCTATGTAAGTAGCATGTGAGATGCAAACAAGAGAAAGCGTGGCAATAAATTGGCAATTTTGCGGATTTGATGTGCTGAAATATTTCGTTACTATTCCGTGATACTAAAGTCGAACCCACCCGCCGTCTCCTGCCTCGCTCCCGGCAGTAAAATCCTCTCCACATGATCGCTTTGTACGAATTGTCACGTGGTAAAAACTTAATCTCAACATAGATTCCGGGTGCGGATCACGGTCAGCAATGGCTGCGCACTTTTACAGGAATGAAGGAACTCAGCAGATGATTGCTCCGGAAGAACTGCAGCGCCGAATTGAGAAAAGACTTGCCGAGAGCAGTTTTACACAGCCCGAACTGCTTATCCGCCGGGCACACCGCGTGGCGCTCGAAGGCAAGAACGGATCGGCCTCCGACGCCAACGCGCTGCTGAAGGAAGCCGGTTCGCAGATCGGTCTGCAGGAACTGACCGAAATCATCGACCACAGGCCCTGGCTGCTCGAAATCATTATCAACAGCGCAGGAAAAAATGGCAGCAATTCCAGTCATCACTAGCTTGCGACAATTGGCGAGAAAGATGCGCATTTGCGCTGATAGACTGGCTCTCAGGCAGCAACGGCAGAAGAGCGCCGTGCAGCGCTGCCCACCAATAAATTGCAACGCCCGTTTAAAATCCACAGAACAAACACCAGTACAAGTAAGAATTTTCATTTTATTTCCCAAATCGATTAACATATATATGGAGAAAGATTTGATTCCGATGTATTATCAGGAATGCTAATACATAATTGAGGGGGTTTTTTCAGTGAAAGACGGAAAATTACGTAACCAGAACGGGAATTTACTGTTAAAATTTTACAGAAGTATTATATTAGCATCGTCTGTTTTAATTGGAACATCAACGGCATCGCTCGCGGCCGATGCCGTAACAGCACAACCAGAAATTCAGGACCAGCAGCGCTGGCAGGTGATTGTCAGCCCTTATCTCTGGGGCGCGTCACTCAATGGTAGCGCCGGATTGCTTGGCCGCAGCACAGACGTGAATATGCCGTTCAGCGAGATTTTCGACAATCTCGATATGGGCGTGATGGGCAATGTCGATATCACCAACGGCACGTTCGGCTTTTTCATTGACGGGCAGTACGTCAAGACCAGCCAGGACGAAAGCCTCCGCGACAATGAGCTTGCTCTCGACATCAAGACAGCGAGCCTGTCGGCTGGCGCTTACTATCGCGTCTATGAGCAGCAGCTCGAAGGAACGACACTATTCGGAAACCAGCGCGTCTTCGCGATCGAACCGACGGTCGGCGTTCGCTGGACAAAGCTTGAAGCAGGATTGCAGGTTGGCCGCTTCAGCGAAACGAGCAAGGTGGAATGGACAGACCCGTTCGTGGGAACGCGCGTCTTCTATGATATCAACGACCGCTGGAACATTTTCGCGGAAGCCGACATTGGCGGTTTTGGCGCCGGCACCAAGCTCAGTGCCAACGGCCAGATCTATCTGGGTTACCGCACGATGGTTTTCGACGTTCCCACGACGTTCCGCGTCGGTTATCGGGCCCTCCACCAGGATTACAAGGACAACGATACGATTGCGAAGTTCAAGTATGACGTGACCCAGCACGGGCCGGTCGTCGGCTTCTCCGTCTCGTTCTGATCGCGTTAGATTTGATCTCACTCGTTCGACCCGCCGGCCCGACCGGCGGGTTTTGCTATACGCCCCGTTTCGATTGGCAATATGCCTGCCCAAGACGGGAAATGAACAGGCTCCGGATTGACAGGCCATCGGCCTAAGTAAAATTCAACCACTTCTCCCTAATATTAGCGGATACTATGCCGGATATCGAAGCGCAGCAGAAAGCGGCTCTCGGAAAATATATCCGCCAGAACAATGCGCTGGAGCAGCTCCGATTGACTGGAAGCGCTACAAGGGGGGAATAAATGGCCTTTATCTTCGAGCTGCCGATCTATCTGTCGTTTGGTGCCTTCATCATACTCGGAATTGTGTTCTATGCGGTCGGGCGTTTTGCGCTGGACATGCTTTCAAAACACGCAGCCAGCGATGTTCTTTCGATTCCGATCGGCGCATTCATCGGCACCATCGCAACCGCCTGGGCTTTGTCGCTCGGCTTCGTCGCGGCGGATATATGGAGCGTCAATTCCCGCGCCGATCAGGCCGTCAGCGAAGAGCGCTCGGCGATTTCCCGCCTCATCGGAACTTCCAATGCGGAGATATTGGCCGCGCCTGCGCTCTCAACCGCCCTCACCGGCTATCGCCTTGCCGTCATCGATGATGAATGGCGCGAGAAGATCAATGTCGAGCCGGCAGGTTCCGTCGAAACCGCGCTACAGAACATAAGGCGCGAGATCATCAATCTGGCCCGCACCGACGTCCCCTCGCCGGTAATCTCGCAGCTCATCAACGACTTCGATGAATTGCAGGACGCACGCAATACCCGCCTGGCCGTCGGTTCGACCTCCATCGACTATTACAAATGGTATCTCGTGCTTTCCCTGACATTCCTGACCGCGATAACCATCGCCGCTACCCACGCCGATCGCGTCCGGGCTGGCGTGAAAGCGCTCGTCATCTACTCCCTGACAGCCTCGTTCTGCCTCTGGATTCTGGCTATTCACGCAAATCCCTATCAGGGGCTGGAGCGTCTGGAGCCGTCCCTGCTTTTCACAAGCCACAAGCACCGCTAGAATAGCTGGAGATTCGGTCTATTTATCTTACTGAAATTGCACGGAAATTCGTTCAATCGAATGCGGAGCGGCCATTTGATAAAACTGCTGGGTACAGGCGTCCTCATGGGTTTGGTGTTCCCGGTCGGGCTGGCTTCGGCACAGACCTTCAGTGTCTGCCACGGTTACGAATGTTATTACCGGTCCAAGGTTACGCTGACCTCGAAGGAAGAACAGCGTATCCGCGGCCTTCTGCAAGCGGGCGGTCGAAGCGCGGATGGCGAACGGAAGGCGTTGCGGGCCGCAGTTGCGATCTTCGAACAGCGCAGCACCGCGACCATCGGCGTCCGCGACAAGCCGAAAATGCAGTTCGGCAAGGCCCGCATCAGGGGCCAGATGGATTGCATCGATGAATCGACCAATACCGACACCTTCCTGCATTATCTGCAATCACGAGGCTGGTTGAAGCATCACTCCGTCGCGCGGCGCGCTTCCCGCGGGGCCTTCTTTGACGGCCGCTACCCGCACTGGACAGCGGTTATCGAAGACAGGCAGGGCCAGCGTTGGGCCGTCGATTCCTGGTACGAGGCGGGCGGAGGACCGCCGGACATCATGCCGTTGCAGCAATGGAAACGGCGCGGATACATGGGAGAACGCTGATTGCGAGCCCTGCAATCTGGAACGCGCCCCGCCGCGCAGAGGCATGAACTCTTCGCCGAGCCCGCTAACCTGCGGCTCTGTGAAGCTTTCCAAAAAATTCTGAATTTTTTTGCTGAACCAATCCTGTTCCGTCGCGTTAGTTAACCATAACCAACCCAGAACGGAGGACTACCAATGGACTGGAATCGCGTTGAAGGAAACTGGAAACAGGCCAAGGGCAAGATCAAGGAACAGTGGGGCAAACTCACCGATGACGACCTTGACCAGATCAATGGCCGGCGCGAACAGTTGGAAGGCAAGATTCAGGAGCGCTACGGCATCGAGAAGGACCGTGTGCGTTCCGAACTGGACGATTGGTACAATCGTCAGACCTGGCTTTCCTGAGGCCGGAAATTTCAAGTC
The DNA here is from genome assembly GCF_049065885.1 of Brucella sp. IR068. Classification (NCBI taxonomy): domain Bacteria; kingdom Pseudomonadati; phylum Pseudomonadota; class Alphaproteobacteria; order Hyphomicrobiales; family Brucellaceae; genus Brucella; species Brucella sp. IR068. The sequence continues at coordinate 105,806 of NZ_JBAKHE010000007.1, forward strand.
GAAGCCCTGCCATCCGGCAGGGCTTTTTCTTATGCTACCGGCAGCTATCCACCCGCTGCAACGAGGCTGAGAGCCCCATCAAGGAAAATGTATAGCGGGTCTGTGTGCCACGGGCCGATGTGGCCTGGACATTGAGCGTCTTGCCTGCGCGCATCGCGCGTATCAGCTTGGCTTCATCGGCGACATTTTCCGCCCAGGCGCGATTACCCTCGCTGAAAAACGGGAACCGTGCGCCGTCCACCATCACATTGACCGAACTATCGGCCTTCAATTGATATCCCATCACCAGTTGCGGGCTGTATTGTCCGTCCGCTTTGGAAATAATCACGAAATTATCGCCGTGCCGCACACCGGCTGGATGGAAATTAACCGGAACGGTCAAAGCATAGCACTTGTTTCCTGCAAGTTCGGTGTTCTGATAAACACCCCAATCCCTGAATTCACCCAGATAACTCGTCTTCGCTGAAGCCGCGAGAGAACTCGCCACCAACCCCGCCAGTGCCAGCGCAACGGTGGTTGCATTTTTTCTCATCGCCCAAAACCTCCAATTTGTTGCCAGTTCACGTCACTTAAAAAATTGTTTCATTGCGTTACTATTTTCTTAACGAACCGCTAAAATTTGTTGAAACTTTGTGATGATGGCTGGCCCCACCGACCTGTTGAAGCAGGCGGCGGCTTCAACACGCGATATCGGCAGCGCCAATCCTGTCGAAACCAGCCTATCGGAGATCGAGTTTTTGAAACGGGGCGTCCCACGGACAAGCGGAGGTTCCGGCCCGAATTTTGCTATGGCAACAAAACTGTCTGAAGGAAAAATGGTGGGCCCGGAGGGACTCGAACCCCCAACCAAGCGGTTATGAGCCGCCAGCTCTAACCAATTGAGCTACAGGCCCCACGCATCCTTGCCCTACCCTAAAGAAAGCCGGGACACAAGCTGTCAAATGCATCAGTTGCCCTAATGCGCACATATTCAGTTGCGAAGCATGCAACCGGGAGCACTTCCCGCAGAAGTGCGCAGCTGTTTTGTGGGATAATGCGACGAAACAAATACTTAGAGCGCTTCCAGCGGCTCCGCTTAAACTGGAAACACCCGCTTCTCATTTTAACCGGAGGTTGCATTTGGCGCGCAATTCGAATCTGATATCGTCTGCTCCATGCACGAGAGGGAACTTAAGAAATAAATGATTTCAAAGACAAGGCGGCCAGCCATTCCGGCACGGCCTGCCCTGCCAAAGCTACCTCAACTTTCTCTACAGGAGATTTTATGAACAACCGCGCTACCACTCTTCTTGCAACCTCCTTTTCTGCAATCATGCTCGCAGGCGCGCTGACGCTGCCGGCTCTGGCACAGGAGAATCAGATGACGAAGCAGCCTGCGCGTATCGCCGTCACCGGCGAAGGCACCATGACCGCCTCGCCCGATATGGCTATCCTCAATCTCTCCGTATTGCGCGAGGCGAAGACCGCTCGCGAAGCCATGACGGCCAACAATGAAGCCATGGCAAAGGTGCTCGAAGCCATGAAGAAGGCGGGTATTGAAGACCGTGATCTTCAGACCGGCGGCATCAGCATCCAGCCGCGCTACGTCTATCCTGACGACAAGAATGGCCTGAAGGAACCGAGCATCACCGGTTACACGGTTTCAAACAGCCTGACGGTGCGTGTGCGCGATCTGGCCAAGGTCGGAAACGTGCTCGACGAATCGGTCACCCTCGGCATCAATCAGGGCGGCGACCTGAACTTCGTGAACGACAATCCCGCCGCAACGATCAACGAAGCGCGCAAGCGCGCCGTTGCCGACGCTATCGCCAAGGCCAAGACGCTTGCCGACGCAGCCGGTGTCGGTATTGGCCGCCTCGTCGAGATCAACGAGCAGAGCCGTCCACCCATGCCGATGCCAATCGCCCGCGCGCAGTTCAAGACCATGGCTGACGCGGCACCGCAGGGCTCCGTTCCGGTTGAAGCCGGCGAGAACAGCTATAATGTCTCGGTCAACGTCGTTTTCGAGATCAAGGAATAACGTCCAGTTGAGGACCAAACAGGAAGGGGGCGCACCAGCGCCCCTTTTCTTTGCCTGCCGACAACGAAAAGCCCCGGCCTGATTGCGCAGGCCGGGGCTTTTGAAATTCAATCCGGGTTTAGCGAATGATCGGGCAGCCGCGTACATTCGCAAATACGACACCGGCAGGGCGACCGTGGCGGAAGCCGCGAACCTGAACCGACTTGCCGCGATAGACCACACGCGCATTGCGAATGCCCATGCGGTTGGCCTTCATCTTGGCGCCTTCGACCGAGCATGCAGGACCGCGATAAACCGGGCGGCCATGGCGATGACCGCGATAGTCTACGTTCACGATGGCAGAACCTGCCGACGTGCTGACAGCCGGAACGGCAACTGGCGATGCAGCGCTGGCCGTGGCAGCCGTCGTGAAGATGGCGGCAACACCAAGAGCGGCGGTTACGACGAACGACTTGAGCGAAATAGCAGACATCTTTGAACCTCTTTCGATTTGTTTCCAGGTCTTGCCTGAGACATCCGAGAAGTAGCCCGCAATAGATGAACAGAATGAAAAACCATCATTCATGTACCGTTCAGCTTTCCGTGAAGCGCAAGGCATATCTGCGCCACACCACCATAAATAGAATAAATTCAAATGCTTATGATGAATGAAACTCTGTACCGTTCTGTTCCGGCCACAGATTAAATTTACGCAATGTTTGAAAACCGCTGGTCAGCGGTCACCGGTCGCCCGGCATCACCATATGGTCCAGATAATCGTCGTCGTCTTCCATATCGTGATCAAAGGCCGTCACCTTGCCACGAACGGAAATGCCTGCTTCATGCACGGTTTCGGGCGAACCGGAAACAAGCGGGTGCCACCAGTACAGGTCCGAACCTTCCGCAACCAGACGATAGGCGCATGTCACCGGCAGCCAGTCCACTTCATCGACGATTTCCGGCGTCAGGAACACACAGTCCGGCACCGTCTTCTTGCGGTTGGGATAATCGCGGCATTGGCAGGTTTCGGCATTGAGCAGCGTGCAGGCGACACTCGTCCAATAGATTTCGTCGGTGTCCTCGTCCTGCAACTTGTGCAGGCAACATTGGCCGCAACCGTCACACAGGCTCTCCCACTCGCTGCGGGTAAGCTGGTTCAGGGTCTTGGTGCGCCAGAAAGGTTTGTCGTTCATGATGCAGCGTATACTGGAATTGTGTCCGGAATGGCATGGACAAATCGCCGCCACTCAGAACAGTTGAAATCGGTTCCCGGACAGGTTAATCAAGCGGCGTCATCACGATGACCGTAAGCGTCTTACGTCAGGCAACGCATCAATCCGCCGGGAACGGCAATTCGCATTGATGTTTTCGTTGCGCCTTTCCCGCATAATATTCAGGAATACACATGTCTCGGTTTGAATGCGCACGCCGCAGGAAACTGCCCGCCCGCTATGCATCTATCGTCATGCCTTTCATCCTATCGATCATGATGACATTCATCGTGTCGCTAATTGCAACCGCCAAGAGCCTTGGCTTTACCCATCCCGAACTCGCATCGAGCTGGATGGGCGCCTGGGCTCTTTCATGGGTGGTCGCGTTTCCGGTGCTCCTCGCCATTCTGCCCATCGTGCGCAGAATGGTCGCCATGCTGTGCGAGCCACATTAGCTTTAAAAATAAAAGCCGCGCACCTTGATGCGCGGCTTTTCCAATCTTCTTGCGGATGGTTCAGCGGAAAATGGCTTCGCCCTGTTCATCCACGATCTGCCGGCCCTTGTTCAGCGCAATGCTGGCGGCATCTTCGATGCCGGGGCAACGGTCGGCGCGAACGAAGCGATATTCCTTCACTTCGCCGCCTATCGACTTGGAAATGACGCCGCAGACCTGATACTGCCCGCCCTCGCTATAGGGCGTGGCAATGATCAGAAAGTCCTTGTGCTCAAGGCGACCAGCCTCTTTCGGCTCTGCCGGTGTTTCGGAGGCAGAGCCTCCACCGAAAAGACGCTTCAAAAAAGACATATCGCCTCCCCTTCCCGTATGTTTTGTTCTGCTTGGCTATCCAGGCCGGTTTAGCTGTCCAGGAACGAACGCAGCTTGCGCGACCGGCTCGGGTGCTTCAGCTTGCGCAGCGCCTTCGCTTCGATCTGGCGGATACGTTCGCGGGTAACCGAGAACTGCTGGCCGACTTCTTCCAGCGTGTGATCGGTGTTCATGCCGATGCCGAAACGCATGCGCAGAACACGTTCTTCACGCGGAGTCAGCGAAGCAAGGACACGGGTCGTCGTATCGCGCAGATTGGCCTGAATGGCTGCATCGATTGGCAGAAGCGCGTTCTTGTCCTCGATGAAATCGCCTAAGTGTGAATCTTCCTCGTCACCGACCGGGGTTTCGAGCGAGATCGGTTCCTTGGCGATCTTCAGCACCTTGCGCACTTTTTCCAGCGGCATGGCGAGCTTTTCGGCCAGTTCTTCCGGCGTTGGTTCACGGCCGATTTCATGCAGCATCTGGCGCGACGTGCGAACGATCTTGTTGATCGTTTCGATCATATGCACCGGAATGCGGATGGTGCGCGCCTGATCGGCAATCGAACGGGTGATCGCCTGACGAATCCACCAGGTCGCATAGGTCGAGAACTTGTAACCGCGGCGATACTCGAACTTGTCGACCGCCTTCATCAGGCCGATATTGCCTTCCTGAATGAGATCGAGGAACTGCAAGCCACGGTTCGTGTACTTCTTGGCAATCGAGATAACGAGACGAAGGTTGGCTTCCACCATTTCCTTCTTGGCGATGGTCGCCTCGCGTTCACCCTTCTGCACCTGATTGACGATACGGCGGAATTCGCCGATCGAAATCGCGGTTTCGGTTGCCAGCATCTGGATTTCCGAACGCAGCCGGTCGATGGTGCGTTCTTCCTTGGCGGCGAATTCCTTCCAGCCGCGCGCCGAAAGCGTGCTCACGCGCTCGACCCATTTAGGGTCCAGTTCGTGGCCCTGATATTCCTTCAGGAACTCCTCGCGGCGCACGCCGAAGGATTCGGCCAGACGCAGGAGCTTGCCTTCATTCTGCACCAGACGCTTGTTGATGTCGTAAAGCTGTTCGACAAGCTGTTCGATACGGTTCTGGTTCAGCGACAGCGACTTCACTGCCTTGATGAGCTGATCCTTGAGTTCCTTGTAGCGACGCTCCTGGCTGGACGACAGTTCGCCCGTCGCGGCCAGACGGCCCTCGACCTGCTGGTCCTGCAGCTTGCGCAGCTTCTTGTAGGTGTCGGCGATGAGATCGAGCGTTTCCATGACCTGCGGGCGCAATTCGGCTTCCATGGCCGCCAGCGACAGGTTGGCTTCGTCCTCGTCTTCTTCTTCCTCTTCAACCGGCATGTCGCCGCCGACATTGGTGATGTCGTCGTCGTCACGCGAGCGGCGCTGAGGCTTGTCATCGCGCGGCTTTTCCTCTTCCACCCGCTCGATCACCGGGGCCTGCTTGGCTTCCGGACCGGCATAGGTGGTTTCGAGGTCGATGATTTCGCGCAGCAGGATGTTGGAATCGTTCAGCTGGTCGCGCCAGATGATGATCGCCTGAAAGGTCAGCGGGCTTTCGCACAGCCCGGCGATCATGGTTTCGCGACCGGCCTCGATGCGCTTTGCAATGGCGATTTCGCCTTCACGCGACAGAAGCTCGACCGATCCCATTTCGCGCAGATACATGCGCACCGGATCGTCGGTACGGTCGGTCGGCTCTTTCTTGGTCGTGGTGGTGGCAACAGCCGTGCCGCCGGATTCGACCAGATCGCCGCCCTCTTCCGAGTCGTCGTCGCTGTTGTCTTCGCGGTCGTTGTCCTGCTCGTCGTCTTCAACGACGTTGATGCCCATGTCTGAAAGCATCGACATCGTGTCTTCGATCTGTTCGGATGTCACTTCCTCGGAAGGCAGCACGGCGTTCAGCTCGTCCATCGTGACGTAGCCGCGCTTCTTCGCGAGTTTGATCATCTTCTTGACAGCATCGTCAGAAAGGTCGAGAAGCGGACCGTCGGCAGCACCTTCGCGCTCGACTTCGGCTTCTTCGTTTTCCTTAACCTTCGTTGCCATATGTTCTTCTCCAGGCGACCCCGGTCGCTTCTAAGATATATAGAGTTCTCGGACAGTTTTGCGAGGTCGCAATCCGTCAGTTGATTCTGCGAGTAGCCGATTTCCTGTTAATGGCGGATTAACCTTGCCATCGGTATCGGGCTTCTTCATCTCCGATTTCTTGTGGGCAGATGGGCGGTCAACCGGACAACGCCACTTTCCGGGCCACTTTTCCGGCCCGTACCCAGCTTGCCGCCTTGCAGCCTCGGATATCACCGGTTTCTGTTCTTTTCCTTGTTCGAACTGTCGTGATTCCGTCATTTACGCCATACGTCAAGAGCGACTCACCTGATTCGCGCTTAAAAAGCGAATCATTTTGTTGTCGCGGCCTCTCCGTCGGCCAGATAGAGCGCGTTTGCGGGATCGCAACCCCGCATTTCCGGCTGTAGTAGCAAGCCTGATTCGTGAAATCCGAATCAGAAGCCGCCGGGCGGACGCCCCGAAGACAGGCCGAAACCATCGATCAGCGCTTCTGTCGCATCAGCTTTCAAAATCTGATTTTGTATATCTCTGAGACGTGCGAACAGCTCGCCCGTTTCATCTGTTTCAAGCGCGGCCTCAACGGCTCGCAGCTCCTTATGTAGTGTGCGCGCCCGCTGATGCAAGTGAAGCGCCTGCCGAAGCGCTTCCCGCGCATCGTCTTCTGCGGCCAGCGCCGTCGCGGTCCAGAGCTTCGCGCCCTTCACCACAAGTTCGAGCATTTCGATCTGTTCGCCATGCCCGGCATTGACCAGCGCCCGCCGCATCGCATGGCCATCTTCCATGTGACCGGCAGCCAGCACGTCCAGCATGGCCAGATGTAGCGACCTCAAGGCTTCATGTCCCAGATCGAGCGCGGCCAGCGTCTCGAAATCCTCTTCGATCAGACGCGGATGGTTGAGAAGCGTCAGCACGATTGCCGTTTCACGCAAGGGGGCGTGCGAACCAGCGCCCGGCCTGCCGCCCTTTACCAGGGTGGAACGCACCAGGCTGTCGGAAATCGCAAGTCGCCCGCTGCCGCCAGCCGGTCCGCCGCGCCCGCGCCCGCCTTCGTTCCTGCGGTTGAAAGATGAATTGCGCTGCCCTCCACCCTGATACCCCTGTCGTCCCTGACCAAAGAAAGCCTGCGCCCGGTCGCGCATATCCTGGCTATAGTGGCGGCGAATATCTTCATTGGCGATGCGGCTGGTAATCTCCCGCAGCCGCGCTTCAAGCTCGGCCCGGCGCTCTGGCGTATCGAACACACCGCCTGCCGTTTCCCGCGTCCACACCATATCGACCAGCGGCCTGGCATCGCGCAGGACCGCATGGAACGCAGCCGACCCTTCCGCCTTGACGAGATCGTCCGGGTCCTGCCCCTCCGGCAGAAGCGCGAAACGCAGCGACTTACCGGGCTGCAAGGCAGGCAGCCCCAGATCGACGGCGCGATAGGCGGCGCGAAGGCCCGCCCCGTCGCCGTCGAAACACAATACGGGTTCGGGGCTGATGCGCCAGAGCAGGTCGAGCTGCTCTTCGGTCAGCGCCGTGCCAAGCGGAGCCACCACCTGATGGATACCGGCCTGCGCCAGCGCGATCACATCCATATAGCCTTCGACGGCAATGATGGATTTGGCAGGCTCGCCGCCTTGCGGCTGGCAGGCCTTGCGCGCCCGCAATCCGTTATAGAGCACCCGCCCCTTGTGAAACAGTTCGGTTTCCGGCGAGTTCAGATATTTTGCCGGGGCATCGGCAGAAAGCGCACGGCCACCGAAGGCGATGATGCGCCCGCGCAGATCCTCGATCGGGAACATGACGCGATCGCGAAAACGGTCATAGGAAACCGCAATTCCCTCGCCGTGCACGACAAGGCCGCACGCCTCGATCTGCTCGCGCGACACGCCCTTGCCTGCCAGAAATTCCTTCAACGCGTTGCGCGATTCCGGCGCGTAGCCGATACGGAATGCTTGCTGTGTCGCGGTCGAAAGGCCGCGGTCGCGCAGATAGGCGCGCGCCTTGGCGCCAACCGCATTTTGCAACTGGCTTTCAAAAAACTGCGCAGCCAGTTCCATGACATCATAGAGCGTGGCGCGCTGCGCCTCGCGCTTTTCCATTTCCGGATCGCGCGCCGGCATCGGCACGCCTGCCATATCGGCGACGCGTTCGACAGCTTCGGGGAAACTCAGCCCCTCGAGATCGGTCAGAAACTTGAAGTGATCGCCGGTCACGCCGCAACCGAAACAATGATAGCGGCCCTTGCGGTCTTCACAGTGAAAGCTCGGCGTCTTCTCGCCATGGAACGGACAGCAGGCCCAGAAATCGCCCTTTGGCGGATTGCTTTTCTTGCGGTCGAACGAAGCGCGCGTCCCTATCAGCGTCGAGATCGGGACGCGGTCTCTGATCTCATCGAGAAAGGAGGGCGGAAAACGCATTACAGATTTCACTTTCGGTTCATACAGGCAGGCCATTCGGGCAACCGGTGCATTCTAAAGAGTATATAGGCCCGCCCGCTTCCACAGTCCATCGCGCAGGCGCGTCCCTCCCCGCTAATCACATGCCGCCAGCGGGCAGGCGCATTGTCACAAAACTGTCATATATTCGTCATGACGCTGTGGGAATGGATTGCTTTTTATTGCGAACAAGCCCATATCTCTTGGAAATTTGATTAGCCGGAACATATTTTTTCTTCATTTGTTGCGTTAGCTTAATCACAGATATTCACCTCCAACCCGAAGGGATTTTGCCGTGAATGGTTCTGTAGTCCTTTTGCATCTGGCCGGTGCAGTTGCCCTCCTGCTATGGGCGACACGCATGGTGCGGACCGGGGTGGAACGCGCCTATGGCGACCGGCTGCGCAGACGCCTGCGCAACCAGATGCAGAATCCGCTGCTTTCCGTTGCCTTTGGCCTGGCCCTTGCTGTCGCGCTGCAAAGCTCGACTGCGGTTACGCTTCTCGTCGGTTCTTTTGTCGGGTCAGGTTTTGTCAGCGGCATCGCGGGCCTCATGGCCGTGCGCGGCGGAGAGCTTGGTTCCGCCCTCGTCGTCAAGATTCTGAGCTACGACCTCACGCTCCTAGTGCCCCTCTGCCTCGTCATCGGCACCGGCATCTTCATGACGACCGAGCGCCGCGACTGGCGGCAGATCGGACGTATTCTGGTCGGCATCGGCCTTCTCATCATGTCGCTGGAAATGACCGGACAGGCCACGGAACCGCTGCGGCAAAGCGAATTGCTGCCGGTCATCGTCGATTATCTATCCGGCGATCCGATCACCGCCTATCTGCTTGCAGCGCTGATGACATGGCTGTTTCATTCAAGCGTTGCCGCCGTCATCCTCCTCACCACGTTCGCGTCACGCGGGCTGATCCAGCCAGAACTTGCCGTGGTGATGGTTCTCGGCGTCAATCTGGGTTCGTCGATCATCGCGCCGATCCTGACCCGTCATGCCCCGCCTGAAACCCGCGTCGTACCGCTCGGCAATCTCCTGATGCGCGGTGCCGGATCGCTCGTCATGCTGGTGCTCTACCAGACCTTCAAGCCATCGGTCGCCTTCCTCGGCGCCGATCCGGTGTCGCAGGTGGTCAATGCGCATATCCTGTTCAACGTCATCGTAATGATTGCAGGCATCCCGCTTTCCGGCCTCCTGCTGCGGGCGACCGAAGCGCTTGTGCACCTCAACGCCGACAGCAATGCGCCTGCTCAGCCGCTGGCGACCGAGGAATACAGCGCGCTCGACGCCGCCGTGCTCGACCGGCCTTCACAGGCGCTCGCCAATGCAACCCGCGAGGTGGTGGGTGTCTGCGACACGATCGAGGTCATGCTGCGCCGCATTATCGAGCTTTACGAAAAGCCCGATCAGGCGCGGATCAACGAACTCGCGGCGCTGGACGACCGGGTGGACAAGAAGCACGCCGCGATCAAGCTCTACCTGACCAGGCTCGCAACCCATGAACTGTCGGATTTCGAGTCCCTGCGGATGCAGGAACTGCTGGGAGCCTGCGTAAAGCTCGAACAGGTGGGCGACATCATCGTCCGCAACATGCTGGCGCATGTCCAGAAGAAGATGGACCACCAGCTGGAATTCACCGAGGAAGGCTGGAAGGAACTCAGCCATTTCCACGCCATGGTTCTGGCCAATGCTCATATGGCATTCAACGTCATCGTTTCACGCGATGGCCGCACCGCCCGCCAGCTTGTGCAGGAAAAGGACCAGTTGCGCGAACTGGAAAAGCAGACGAGCATGCGGCACTTCACGCGCCTGCGCGAAGGCGCGACCCGCAGCATCGAGACGAGCTCCATCCATCTCGACACGATCCGCGACCTCAAGCAGATCAACTCGCTTCTGGCGTCGATGGCCTACCCCGTGCTTGAGGAACAGGGGCTGCTCAGCGATACGCGCCTCAAGACCGCCAAGCAGAGCTGACCACCGGTCCAGCGGCGGCAGGTCATGCCTGCTGCCGCATGGCGTCAAGCCTCAAAAGGAAATATCCGCAGCCGTACGCACCCGCACGCGAGCATTTCCCGCCCTGAAACCGCTCAATGTTTCATTGTGATGCGCAACGATATCCGCGAATTGCAGGCTGGCGGTGTCGCCGGTCGTGTGCGCATCCCCGATCAACGTGACGTCGTAACCGAGAGAAACGGCGCGCCGGACGGTGGTGTCGACGCAATATTGCGTCTGGCAGCCGCCGACGACGAGATGCGAGATATTCCGCTGTTCCAGAACGGTTTGAAGGTCCGTTTCGTGGAAAGAATCGCAACTCCGCTTTTCGACGAGAACGTCGCCCGGTTGCAAGGAAAGCTCCTTGCGGATTTCCCATCCCGCCGTGCCTTCTTCCAGCTCGTCCCCCGGGCCGCCGTCATGCTGAACCATGACGACCGGAATTCCGGCCTGCCGCGCCTTCTCCTGCAAGCCGCGCAGCCGCATGACGATCTCATCAAGGGCCCGGTCGATAGCGGGCTGCCGTTCCGGCGTGCCCATCCCGGCCACAATGTCGTTTTGAACATCTATGACAAGCAAAGCTGTTTTCATCAGTCAGCATCCGGTGATTGGTTGGCCTTCGCCATGCATAGCACAAAGAAAAGCCCTCGCCAGAGCGAGGGCTGAATCAAAAGCCGAAAGCCTTCAGGCCTTACGCTTTCACTGCAAAAGCGATTTCACGATGGCGCTGGCCTTGGTGAAATCCATCTTGCCGGCATAACGCTCCTTCAGGACCGCCATGCACTTGCCCATGTCGCGCAGGCCCTGCGCGCCGATTTCAGCAATTACATCCGCACAGGCCTGCTTGATCTCGTCGTCCGACATCTGCTGCGGCAGGAACTCGGAAATGATCGCGATTTCCTCACGCTCTGCTTCGGCCAGCTCGATACGGCTGCCTTCCTCGTAGATGCGGGCGGATTCTTCACGCTGCTTGACCATCTTGCCGAGGATGCCCAGCAATTCTTCGTCCCCGACAGGGTCCTTGCCAGCGGTGCGATTGGCGATGTCTCGGTCCTTTACCGCAGCCAGGATCAGCCGCAGCGTCGACATGCGGCGCTTTTCCTGTGCTTTCAGCGCGGTCGTGAGGGCCTGGGAAATCTCCTGGCGAAGCATAACGTCTCTCCTGACGGTGTTTGTTCTGTGTTGTTCGTTTCGTGCATCTATACAGCAAGCGAGCAGAAACGCCGAGCTGTCCGAACCGGCATCCCGAGAAATAATGCGACGATTATCGTCATTATTTCGGGAAAGCCCCGCTTCGGACGATTGACCCGGCCTTCAAGTTTCTCTATTGCTCAAGGCTTAGCAGGACATCGGCACGTGCTCGCGGCGGGAGGTTTGAAATCCCCGCTGCCTTTTGGCGCATATATGACCCTTGACGCTTCATCTTTCAAGCTACCTTACCGGTGGCGGGGTGAAACGCGAACGCGTGCCGCTAATGCATGTCGCCCAAAGGCGGGAACCGGTTTTGGGGCAAAGACATGCATGCAAACAAACAGTTAGAGCCTCGATTTGATTCCATCAGTCCGGTGCACTAACTGGTAACGAAATAACAGCACACGCTGGCGTGCGGCTAACAAACAGGAGTGCAGACCATGACAGAAACGACACCGAAAACAGCACCCTGGACTGTCGAGAAGCGAACCGCCATCCTGGTTCTTGCGGACGGAACCGTGATCGAAGGCAAGGGCCTCGGCGCAGTTGGCGCGGTCGAAGCCGAAGTCGTGTTCAACACGGCGCTGACCGGTTACGAGGAAATCCTGACCGATCCATCCTATGCCGGACAGATCGTCACCTTCACCTTCCCGCATATCGGCAATGTCGGCACCAATGCCGAAGACGTCGAAGACCTGACGCCCGCCAACCGGCACGGCGCGGTCGGCGCAATCTTCAAGGCCGACATCACCTCGCCGTCAAATTTCCGCGCAAAAGAAGATCTCGACGCCTGGCTGAAGCATCGCGGCATCATCGCGCTCGCCGGCATCGACACCCGCGCGCTGACTTCGCTCATTCGCGAGCGCGGTGCCCAGAACGCGGTCATCGCGCATGACCCGAGCGGCAATTTCGACCTTGATGCACTCAAGGCGCGCGCTGCCGCGTGGAGCGGCCTCGAAAACCTCGATCTCGCCAAGGACGTCACGGTTGGCCAGAGCCTCACATGGAAGGAAACGCCATGGACGCTCGCAGATGGCTACGGCGAACAGGAAGCCCCGGAATATCACGTGGTGGCGCTCGATTTCGGCGTGAAGCGCAACATCCTGCGCCTGCTCACCGGCCTCGGCGCAAAAGTCACCGTTCTGCCTGCGACCGCGACGGCTGAGGACGTTCTGGCCCACAATCCGGATGGCGTCTTTCTCTCCAACGGCCCCGGCGACCCGGCAGCGACCGGCGAATATGCCGTGCCGACCATCAAGAAGCTTGTCGAAACCGAACTTCCAGTCTTCGGCATCTGCCTCGGTCACCAGATGCTGGCGCTCGCGCTTGGCGGACGCACCGAAAAGATGCATCAGGGCCATCACGGCGCCAACCATCCGGTGAAGGACTACACGACCGGCAAGGTCGAGATCGTCTCGATGAACCACGGTTTCGCGGTCGATTCCGACTCGCTGCCGGAAAATGTCGAGGAGACGCACGTCTCGCTCTTCGACGGCACCAATTGCGGCCTGCGCGTTGTCGGCAAGCCGGTCTTCTCGGTGCAGCACCATCCGGAAGCATCGCCCGGCCCGCAGGATTCGCACTATCTGTTCCGCCGTTTCATCAATCTGATCCGCGAAAAGAAGGGCCAGGCGCCGCTTCCGGAACGCGAACAGGCGGCTTGAACGCTGCGCATGAACCATCAAACGAAAAGGCCGGAGCAAAACTCCGGCCTTTCTTTTTGTATCAATCAGACCTCCGACAGTCTGGCCGGTGCGGTAGGCCGCACCCGCGCCACCACGATGACCAGCGCCAGAAAGACCAGCCCGGCGCCCACGGCATAGGGCATGCCCGCGAAAACGAACGGCGCATTCTTGCCGGTGAAAATCGCGAACAACTGCGTGAAGATGAGCGGGCCGATGATGGTCGTAATGCTCGACACGCTTGTCAGTGCGCCCTGCAATTCGCCTTGCGCCGAAGGCGGAACCTTGCCTGCCGCGATGCTGCGCAGCGGCGGATCGGCCAGACCTTCCAGCGCCGTCAGGAAGATGACGGCATAAACCATCCATCCCTCCCATGCGATGGCGTAGCCGATCAGCCCCAGACAGGAGAACAGCACACCGGTCATCGCCGTGCGCTTTTCACCCAGTATCGGCAGGACCCGTGGCAGAACCAGCGCCATGACGAATGCCGCGCCAATGCCGAAAAGCCCGAGCGAAAAGCCGATCTGCGCTTCGCTCCAGTTATAGCGATAAGCACCGACAAACGCCCAGACGGACGGATAGACGGCATGGGCCAGCCAGAACAGGAAGAAGACCAGCACGACCCAGCCGATGCCCGGATAGTTCCGCATCTGCTTGAGTGCTCCCAGCGGATTGGCGCGGGCGAATTGGAACGAGCGCCGGTTTTCACGCTTCAACGTTTCCGGCAAAAGGAAATAAGCCAGAATGAAGTTGATGAACGACAGGAACGCCGCACCGTAGAACGGAACGCGCGGGCCGAACTCGCCCAGCAGGCCGCCCAGAACCGGACCGAGCGCAAAGCCGACACCGAAGGCAATGCCGATCAGGCCGAAATTGCGCGCGCGATTGCTGTCATCGCTCACATCGGCGATGTAGGCCGAAGCCGTCGCGAAGCTCGCTCCGCTGATACCCGCCAGAATACGGCCGACAAACAGCATCCAGTAGGTGGTTGCGAGCGCGCAGATCAGATTGTCGAGCGCGAAGGTGAAGATCGAGGCGAGCAGCACCGGGCGCCGCCCGAAACGGTCGCTCAGATTCCCGATCATCGGGGCGAACAGGAATTGCATTCCGGCATAGACCAGCAGGAGCCAGCCGCCATCGACGGCAGCGGTGCTGATATCCGCGCCGGTCAGCTCTTCGAGAAAAGTCGGCAGAACCGGCATGATGATCGCAATGCCGATAATGTCGAGAAACAATGTCATAAAGACGAGTAACAAGCCCCGCCGTACAAACTGGGGATCATGCATGGGACACCTGAAATATGCTCCACGACGCACGAGGTGGAACAGTCATAAATTGTGTTGATTGGAGAACTCGCGCGCCATCGCCGCTCAAAACTGAGCGTCACGCTTGCAAATCGGGAAAAGGGCCGCGCCGGTCGAAAAGCATTTATCTGGAAAATTATTTCACGACAAGGCGAATATTCCCCGGTTTCGACAAAAAGAAAATGGAATTCGGCCGGATAAAGAAAACGGCGGCCGAAACCGCCTTTTCCGCAATATCGAAACGATCTTAAACGTCACCGCTGAACGTATCGCATGATTCCAGCTTTCCGCTGTCGAAACCGCGCTGGAACCATTTGGCACGCTGGGCCGAGGTGCCGTGGTTGAAGCTTTCAGGCACGACATAACCCTGACTGCGGCGTTGCAGCGTATCGTCGCCGATCTGGTGGGCCGCATTGAGCGCACTTTCCAGGTCGCCCGACTCCAGAATGCCCTTCTGCTCCGTGTAGTAGCCCCACACACCGGCGAAGCAATCGGCCTGAAGCTCGACGCGAACCGACATCTGGTTTGCCTGTGCTTCGCTCATCTGCTGGCGCATCTGGTTGAACTTCGGCAGGATGCCGAGCAGGTTCTGCACATGGTGCCCGACCTCATGCGCCAGAACATAGGCACGCGCAAAATCGCCGGAAGCCCCGAAGCGGTTGGCCAATTCGTTATAGAAGCTCAGATCGATGTAGAGCTTGCGGTCGCCGGGGCAGTAAAACGGCCCTGAAGCCGCAGATGCAAAACCGCAGGCCGAACGAACCTGTCCCGAAAACAGCACCATCGTCGGCTTGGTATAGGTCTGGCCGCGCGATTGGAAAATGCCGCTCCACACGTCTTCCGTCTCGGCAAGGATGGTGCGGGCAAACTGCGTCGTCTCGTCATTGGCAACATTGCCGCCTTCGGCAACCGTCCGTCCCGACTGGTCGGCCTGCTGCGTCACGCTCGGCCCCATGCTGCCGTCACCGAACAGGATTGGCAGCGGATCGATGCCCACTGCGCGCAGCACGAAGAACATCACCACCAGAATGAGGATGCCTGAAATCCCGCCGCCACGGACGATTCGAAATCCCGGACCGCCGAGGCCCCCGCCGCGACCGAAGCCGCCGCCTGCACCACCGCCCTGCTCTCCGCGCAGATCTTCAACATTGTCGCTTTGCCTACGGCCTTGCCAGCGCATTGACCAACTCCCGTGCACCGTGCCGCCCTTAACGAAGCGGCACCAAACTATACCTGTAATTGTCGCATAAAGAGTTGGCACGGCAACATAAAAAGTAAATGGCAGCGTCAATCACAAACGAAGACTCTTTCGCAATAGTTTGCTCACAAGAAAACCCGTTCGGCTTCGATAGGCGAAACCCGCCGCAAGGAGAGCCAGCAGAAGGCAGGCCAAAAGAAATGGCGACCTCCATCCATAAGGAAACGCAACCTCGTTCATGATGCGTCCGGGCATGAACGCAAAGAACCCTGCTCCGGGAATTCCGCCGAGATAGACGCTTCTCATGATCCTGCGATGTGCCTCTATCTGTCCTGTCCGGGCAGCAATGACGGCGCGTGCGCACCCCGACAGCACCAGTATCGAAAGAAGATGTATCGGGCTGAAGCCGCCTATGAGATTGATCTGGTGAATGAAAAAGCTGGAGATCGCTGTTGCGACCATCAGCGTCACCCAAAGGCGCCCCAGCGCCTTGTGCAGTCTCGTACCCTTGCGGCGCATGAAGATGACAAGGCCGATGATGGCGGCGGGCACGACAGTCGCGACATGGATCTGAATGGCAAGCGGTGCATGAAGAAGCGGTTCGAAGTTCATCGCAGCGTTCCTGTTGAATTTCCTGTCGCTTTCAACAAGACTGCGCTCACCTCAATCGAAACGGCGTCAAATGCAGGAAAACTACGTGACCGGAGGCTTGTTGCAATTCGCGCTTCGCGAATTGTCGACCATCATTCGTGCGCCGCGCCTGTGGGGCACCTTCTTCGTCGTCGTGCTGATCTTCACCGTTACCGGCCCCTTCGGGACGGACCAGTCCATGCCGGTTGCGGTTCGCTTCTTTTACTGGCTCTCGGTGCAGTTTATCGGTTGGTCAACCGCAATCGCCTTTTCTGTTCTGGCAGATGCTTTTCTTGAACCATTTTTCAAGCATGCCTTTGCCCGCATGATGGCCGGCGCTGTCGTGGCAGCCCTCCCGATCGGACTCTGGATCGGGTTTATCGACTGGGGCTTTTCGGGCAGAACGCCCACGGCGAGTGCGGTTCTCGCCAACGCCTCGGTCGCCTTGCCCCTCAGCGCCCTTTTCTGCATTCTCGCCTACATGACGCTGCGCCGTGAGCTGGAATCCGTCCCGAGAAATATTGCCGACACGCCGCCGCCATTGCTCGCCCGGCTGAAACCCGGCAATCGCGGCGCGATTCTGCGTCTTTCCGCGGAAGATCACTACACAAGGATCGTCACCAGCCGGGGAGAAGAACTTCTCCTTCTCCGCTTTTCCGATGCCGTGAATGAGGTCGGCAATACGAGCGGGCTTCAGATTCATCGCTCGCACTGGGTTGCCGACCGGCACGTTGCAGAATTGCGCAAGGCCAATGGCGGTCTCAGCCTGCTGACGAAGGACGGCACGCTGCTGCCGGTCAGCCGCGCGAGCGGGAAATCAGCGCGCGAACGCTTTGGTTCGGTTATAACATCCACGGAGAAAGCAGAATTTTCGTGAATGCCCCCACTTTCTTTGAAATAAAACGATTTGTGGGGTTCCGCTTATCGAAATGATTGCCTATAAGGCCCGCTTAGCCCACAGAATTCATAAGCTGCCAACCCGCCGGAAAACCGTGCGGGCTTTTCTGGCAGGCTAAGAAGCATGTCTCTCGAAAGTGGGAACCGGTTTCGGGACAAGATCATGCGCGCGAAGAAGATAGGATGAGCTCATGCCGAAACGTACAGATATCAAATCGATCCTGATTATCGGCGCGGGCCCCATTGTCATCGGCCAGGCTTGCGAGTTCGACTATTCCGGCACGCAGGCCTGCAAGGCGTTGAAAGAGGAAGGCTACCGCATCATCCTCGTCAACTCCAACCCCGCCACGATCATGACCGATCCCGATCTGGCCGATGCGACCTATATCGAGCCGATCACGCCGGAAGTCGTGGCCAAGATCATCGCCAAGGAACGCCCGGACGCGATCCTGCCCACCATGGGCGGCCAGACCGCGCTCAACACCGCATTGTCGCTGCGCCGCATGGGTGTTCTTGAACGTTATAACGTTGAGATGATCGGCGCCAATGCGGAAGCCATCGACAAGGCGGAAGATCGCGCGCTCTTCCGCGAGGCGATGCAGAAGATCGGCCTCGACACGCCGGGCTCGATGCTCGCCAACGCGACCGAAATCAAGGACGAGGACCGCAAGCGCCACGAAGCCAAGCGCGCCGAAGTGAAGGCGCAGTTCTCCGGCGACGATCTCGACAAGGCGCTCGACAAGCTGGAAACCGAATGGCAGCTCGGCGAAGTGGAACGCAAGCAGCGCTATATGAGCCATGCGCTTGCAAAGGCAGCGCAGGCACTCGACGTGGTCGGCCTTCCCGCCATCATCCGCCCGAGCTTCACGCTCGGCGGCACCGGCGGCGGCATTGCCTATAACCGCCAGGAATTCTTTGAAATCATCGAACGCGGCCTGGATGCCTCGCCGACGACCGAAGTTCTGATCGAAGAGTCGGTTCTGGGCTGGAAAGAATATGAAATGGAAGTCGTCCGCGACAAGGCGGATAACTGCATCATCATCTGCTCGATTGAAAACCTCGATCCGATGGGCGTCCACACGGGCGACTCGATCACGGTTGCGCCTGCGCTGACCTTGACCGACAAGGAATACCAGATCATGCGCAACGCCTCGATTGCGGTGCTGCGCGAGATCGGCGTCGAAACCGGCGGCTCCAACGTCCAGTTCGCGATCAATCCGGCCAATGGCCGCATGATCGTCATCGAAATGAACCCGCGCGTGTCGCGTTCTTCGGCGCTGGCTTCCAAGGCAACCGGCTTCCCGATCGCCAAGGTCGCAGCCAAGCTTGCCGTCGGCTACACGCTCGATGAACTCGACAACGACATTACCGGCGGTGCAACGCCAGCCTCCTTCGAGCCGTCGATCGACTATGTCGTTACCAAGATCCCGCGTTTCGCCTTCGAGAAATTCCCCGGTTCCTCGCCGATCCTGACCACCGCCATGAAGTCGGTCGGTGAAGTGATGGCCATTGGCCGTACCTTCCAGGAAAGCTTGCAGAAGGCACTGCGCGGCCTCGAAACCGGCCTGACGGGTCTCGATGAAATCGCCATTCCCAATATCGAGGAAGGCGACGAAAAGAACGCCATCCGCGCCGCTATCGGCACGCCGACGCCGGATCGTCTGCGCATGGTGGCGCAGGCAATGCGCCTTGGCCTCACCACCGAACAGGTGCATGACGCATCGAAGATCGATCCATGGTTCCTCGAACAGATCGAAGCCATCGTAAAGACCGAAGAGCGCATTCGCGAGCATGGCCTGCCGCAGGACGCTGAAAACCTGCGCATGCTGAAGGCCAT
The DNA here is from genome assembly GCF_049065885.1 of Brucella sp. IR068. Lineage (NCBI taxonomy): Bacteria > Pseudomonadati > Pseudomonadota > Alphaproteobacteria > Hyphomicrobiales > Brucellaceae > Brucella > Brucella sp. IR068. Next base: position 125,064 of record NZ_JBAKHE010000007.1, read on the forward strand.
GGGCTTCTCCGATGCGCGCCTTGCAAGCCTGACCGGCAAGGACGCCGAAGACGTGGCCAAGCTGCGCGCCGATCTCGACGTGCATCCGGTCTACAAGCGCATCGACACCTGCGCCGCCGAATTCGCCTCGCCGACCGCCTATATGTACTCGACCTACGAAACGCCTTTCGTCGGCCAGCCGCGCTGCGAAGCCGAAGTGTCGGATCGCAAGAAGGTCGTCATTCTCGGCGGCGGTCCGAACCGTATCGGTCAGGGCATCGAGTTCGATTATTGCTGCTGCCATGCAGCCTTCGCGCTCGGCGATGCCGATTACGAAGCCATCATGGTCAACTGCAACCCGGAAACGGTTTCGACCGACTACGACACCTCGGACCGTCTCTATTTCGAACCGCTGACCGCGGAAGACGTGCTGGAAATCCTGCGCGTCGAGCAGGAAAAGGGCACGCTCCACGGCGTCATCGTTCAGTTTGGCGGTCAGACCCCGCTGAAACTCGCCAATGCGCTTGAAAAGGCAGGCATTCCGATCCTCGGCACCTCGCCGGACGCCATCGACCTTGCCGAAGACCGCGACCGCTTCCAGAAGCTGCTGATCAAGCTCGATCTCAATCAGCCGAAGAACGGCATCGCCTATTCGGTCGAACAGGCCCGCCTCGTCGCCGCCGATCTCGGCTTCCCGCTTGTCGTGCGCCCGTCCTATGTTCTGGGTGGCCGCGCCATGCAGATCATCCATGATGAGCGTTCGTTGCAGAACTATCTGCTCGATACTGTGCCGGAACTGGTGCCCGAAGACATCAAGGCCAAGTACCCGAACGACAAGACCGGCCAGATCAACACGTTGCTCGGCAAGAACCCGCTCCTGTTCGACACCTATCTGACCGAAGCCATCGAAGTAGACGTCGATTGCCTCTGCGACGGCAAGGACAGCTTTGTCGCCGGCATCATGGAGCATATCGAGGAAGCCGGCATCCACTCGGGCGACAGCGCCTGCTCGCTGCCGGTGCACACGCTTTCGGCTGAAATCGTCGCCGAACTGGAACGCCAGACGGCAGCGCTTGCCAAGGCGCTTCATGTGGGCGGGCTGATGAATGTGCAGTTCGCCATCAAGGACGGCGAAATCTTCATTCTCGAAGTCAATCCGCGTGCATCGCGCACGGTTCCCTTCGTCGCCAAGACGGTCGGCACGCCGATTGCCAAGGTCGCAGCCCGCATCATGGCTGGTGAAAGCCTCGAGGCAGCACTCGGCGCCTATGGCGGCAAGCCGAAGACGCCTTCCCGTCCGCATATCGCGGTCAAGGAAGCCGTGTTCCCGTTTGCTCGCTTCCCCGGCGTCGACACGCTGCTCGGACCTGAAATGCGCTCGACCGGCGAAGTCATGGGTCTCGACTACGACTATGCTCTGGCCTTCGCAAAGGCACAGCTTGGTGCCGGCGTGGAACTGCCGCGTGAAGGCACGGTCTTCGTATCGGTCCGCGATGAGGACAAGGAACGCGTGCTCGGCCCCGTTCGCCTGCTGGCAAGCATCGGCTTCAAGGTCATGGCGACCGGCGGAACGCAAAAGTTCCTCGAAGCAAACGGCGTCGAATCGACCAAGATCAACAAGGTCATCGAAGGCCGTCCGCATGTGGAAGACGCGATCCGCAATCGCCAGATTCATCTGGTCTTCAACACGACGGACAGCGCAAGTGCCGTTTCCGACTCCAAGTCGATCCGCCGCGCAACGCTGATGCAGAAGCTGCCTTACTATACGACGATGGCCGGAGCGGAAGCCGCTGCCGAAGCCATCGCAGCCCTCAAGGCAGGCTCGCTGGAAGTTCGTCCGCTTCAGGATTACTTCCGCTGACCGCATAGAGCATTTCCAGCAAAAGTGCGAAGCGGTTTTGCGTGAGGCAAATGCGACAAAACAAATAGTTAGAGCAGTTTCAACGACTCCGTTTTAACCGGAACCGTTCTAACTCATGAAAGTTGAAAAGCCGCCGGGCGACCGGCGGCTTTTCATGCCGTTTTCACGGCCCGCACCTCGAGAGGCTTTCCCGAAGGGTCGTCTTCCAGACTGATCTGCTGGGTAAAAAGCCCGTCATGCAGATGCGGCTTGCCAAGATGAATGACGGCTGCATCTTTCAGCTCGGTATTCAGCATGTCGCGAATCCGGTCGTAGGCTTCGGCATCGAGGCCATCGAGCGCGCCATCGATGACGATCCACTGCGGTTTCTGCAGGATCAGGCGGGCGAAAGCTATACACTGGCGCTCATCGTCCGTCAGGACGCGATCCCAGCGTGCAGCGTGGTCAAGACTGGTGGCCAGACGCTCAAGCCCGGCCCGCCGCAGAACGTTCTCCAGATCCTGTTCGGAAAACTTCTTGATATCGAGCGGATAGACGATGACGCCTTTGAGATTGCCCGGCGGGAAGTAGGGCGCGCGCGGCATGAAGGCCACGCCGTCGCCAGCCGGCATGCCGATCCTCCCCTCGCCCCATGGCCAAAGCCCGCCCAATGCGCGGAAGAGGAGCGTTCTCTGTGTCTCGGTCCCGCCAGTCACCAGCACCCGCTCGCCGGGCTTGACCGAAAAGGCCTTGCGGGAAAGCTTCAGGCACTGGTCGGGCGCGGCGATGGAAACATTGTCCAGCGTCAGCCTGTCATCGTCATTCGTTGCAAGGTCGATCTGCCGGTCCAGATGGCCAAGCGCATCCATGTGCAGCACCGCCTGACGAAAACTCGCGACGCGAAGCAGCGTCGCCCGCCAGTCGGCAATCGCACCGAAATTGTCGACGAACCAGCGCAGCGCATTATGCACCTGCGTGAATGCGCCGACCGCCATCATCAGCCCGCCGAACGTGAGCCCGCCACCGAAATAGACCGGTGCTGCAACGAGGATCGGCGCCACGATCGTCAGCCAGCCATAACCTGCCGTCACCCAAGTCAGCCGCGTGGTTGCATAGACGATCTTGCGGATCGCGCCCAGAACCGCATCGATGTCCAGATCGAGGCGGCGTCTCTCATCCCCCTCGCCGCGGGACAGGGTGATGGCGTCCAGATGTTCATTGACCCGCATCAGCGATGCACGGAAATCCGCCTCGCGCGCATAGCGGTTGGCGTTGATGTTCACCAGGCTGCGTCCCACGATCCACGTGAGCCAGGAGGCGGAAGCCGCATAAAGGATGACGGCCCAGACCATGTAGCCGGGGATGGAGAAACTGTAGCCCGCGACATGAAACACGAAACCGCTCGACAGCGACCACAGAACGCCGACGAAACTCACCAGAATGACGGTCGACTGGAGCAGGTTAATCCCCAGATCGCACGACATTTCCGCAAAGTGCCGCGCATCTTCATGCAGGCGCTGATCCGGGTTGATGCCGATCTCGCCCGCATTGGCGAGGCGGAAGGCCCTGCCCGGCGCCAGCCATTGCCCTACCAGATCGCGCGCCAGCCCCTCGCGCATCTTGAGCTTGAACATCTGGTTGAGCCAGGTCTGCGATACGTTGAGAAGCAGAAGAGCGCCTGCAATCCCGAAGAACACCATCAATTGATGGAAGAAAGCCTGTAAATCCCGACGGGCAAGGGCATCGTAGAACGGTTCGTTCCAGCGATTGATGGCCACCTGTCCGATGGCGATCAGCACGACAAGAGCGAAAATCCCGGCCCCGAGCGCAATCAGCGTGTTGCGCACCGGCGAGACCAGAAAAGCCCCGACCATCATCGAAATCTGTGAAAAAAGATCGGTCCCATCGCGCGACGGCGTGCCGCCGATCAGCTTGGCGGAACTTTTGCGCAGGCGTTCCGTGACGCTGCGTCTGGGCTTCTTGCGGCGGCGCTCCTTCCCGGGTGCGCTCTGCTTCGTCTTGTCCTTGTCTGGTTCAGACGTCATTTCCTGCCTCGCTACCCGTGGCCCGCTCGAATTTGCAGATACTCATTAGAGCATTTCCAGCAAAAGTGGGAACCGGTTTTGCGTTGGGAAATGCGTCACCACAAATACATAGAGCGGTTCTGGCGATTCCGGCTTCACGCGGAAGTCAAAGATTGGAGATCGGCAAATTTTTTTGCGCAGGAGAGCGGATACATCTCACAACAATATGCGGGTTTTACCGGCAGGCTTTCGCTGCAATGATGGCCGGACCCCGACCCCTGCCGGAAAGCAATCCATGGCTGTCACGATCAAGCCCATCGACAAAGTGCTCATTTATGCGACCTGGAACGACCGCCTTCTGGTATTTGAAGAACCGGATTTTCCCGAAACGCCGCTACAGGTGCCGGGCGGCACGGTCGACGCGGGAGAAGATATTCTCGCCGCCGCCTATCGCGAATTCGCCGAAGAAACGGGGCTTCTCCACAGCGATGGCATGATCCGCCTCGAAACCGTCGATTACGACTATCCGGAAAGGGGCTCCAGGGGGTTGCGCCGCCGCCATTGCTTCCACCTGAAATTGAACACCCCGATGCCTGAAACCTGGGATCACTACGAAATGTCGCCGTGTGACGGCGGCGCCCCGATCCTGTTTCGGCTGTTCTGGCTCGACCGCAGGAGCGCGCAAAACCGGCTGGGCCTCGGAATGGCTGAAAGCATCAGTAAAATCAGTTTCTAGCTCGCATTCTATCTATCTTGTATTGGTCAAATTTGTCGCATATAGTTAGCGCATCGATTTTTCGGTCGAGTGACTTTGCGACCCGTGCGGCCCGCCGTGCTTCCTGACGATCTCCTGTCCATAAATTCGATTCACGGGCACGTGTGCGAAGCATACGGACTTAAAAATTACTATGTTACAAAGGACATTCCCATGGCTACGGGAACAGTTAAGTGGTTCAACACGACCAAGGGCTTCGGCTTCATCCAGCCTGACCAGGGCGGCACGGACGTATTCGTTCACATCTCCGCCGTTCAGCGCGCTGGCCTTGCCACGCTCGACGAAGGTCAGAAGGTTTCTTACGAAATCGTTCAGGACCGCCGTTCCGGCCGTTCGTCTGCAGACAACCTCGTCGCAGCCTGATCGTCAGAATATAACGAAAAAGGCGGGTCCTCGGGCCCGCCTTTTTTGTTTGTCCGCCGTTCCGTTCAGCCCCGCCCCATCGCGCTTGCGCCAAGAATGAGCGCTGCGACCAGCGCGGCAATGGTGCGGACGTGATTCCACAAGGTCCAGTCGCGCACATAAGCGAGCCAGGCGTCGGCGGACGCAGCGGCATTGACGTCCATCACGGCAAGCTGGTTGTTCAGCGGCACGTTGAGAACCATCGTGACGCCGATAGTGCCGACGAGATAGACGGCAGCGCCGGTCATCGCCCACGTCGACAGGCCCCCGAAGCCCATCAATCCCAGTACGATAATCGCGAGGCACAGCAATGCGGTGCCGAAAAAGGCGGCGAAGAACGTGCCGTTGAGCACGGTGATGTTGATTGACTGCATCGCCATCATGCCCGCGCTCGCCGGAATGCGCGCCAGCGCGGCCATCACAAAACTTGAGAACGCATAGAAAATGCCGCCTGTAATGGCGCTGCCCCATGCCGCCAGCAGAACCAGCAACTGAAAACCCGTCGTCATGACTGTCCTCCCTCTGTCTTCGGCGGCAGCTTTATCCGCACGATACCTGTTCACCTTCCAGCCCTCAGAATATGAGTAACCCTCATATTTGCAATATGTGAGTAATCCTCATATTCTGTCAAGAGCGAAATATGTGAGTCGGTCATGAAGCAGAATTCCGCCGGGCAAGCAGAGGCCACCAGCGCCCCTGTCCTCCGCCGCACGCCCAGCCAGAGCCGCGCGCAGGAAAAGATCCGTCGCATCGCAGAATGCGCCACGGCGCTGATCGCCGCCAAAGGCAGCGACAGTCTGAGGATGAGTGAGATCGCTCAGCAGGCCGGTATTTCCATTGGCGCGCTCTATCAGTATTTCCCCGACAAGAGCGCCCTGATCCGCTACCTGTTTGAAAGCTCCAATGCGCAATCGCGCCAGTGTATCGCCGAAGGGCTCGCGACCGCCAATTCGGCAGAAGAGCTGATCGTCGCCTTCAATGGATTGATCGATGAATATCTGGGCCTGATGCGGCTGGAACCGGCAATGCGCGACATCTGGTCGGCCACGCAGACAGACAAGTCCCTGTCAAAGCTGGAAATTGCTGAGAGCAGGCAGAACGGCCAGCTGCTGGCCGATACGATCCGCCGGATCGCCCCCGGCAAGCTGCCGCCTCAACTGGACGAAACCGCGTTCCTGCTGATGCATTTCGGCGAATCCACCATGCGCATCGCCGTCGAGGTTTCGGAAAGCGAATGCGATGCGCTGATAGCGGCTTACAAGTTGATGGCCACGCGCAGCCTGCGCGACCTGATGGCAGGATAGGATCTTAAGGCAGCCACTCGAGCGGCACATGGCCCTTGTCGCTGGCGACACGCTCCAACCATGCACGCACGGCGGGATATCGCTGCATGTCGAAACCGCCCCGATGCGCTTCGTGCGTATAGGCATAGAGCGCGATATCGGCCACCGTATAAGTGTGACCGGCGATGAACGGCGTTTTCTCCAACTGGGTTTCCATCACGGTCAGCGCCTTTTCGCCGCCAGCCAGCGTGGAAGCGAGACGCTCCGGCGTCGCATCACGTGACCGCTGCGGATAGACCATCAAGGCACGGCGCACCGCGATATAAGGCTCATGGCTGTATTGCTCGAAGAACAGCCATTGATAGACCAGAGCGCGCTCATAGGGGTCTTGCGGCAACAGGGGCGTCCCCTCCGCCAGATGCAGGAGAATGGCGTTCGATTCCGCGAGGAAACGACCGTCTTCCAGTTCCAGCAGCGGAACCTTGCCGTTCGGGTTCCTGGCCAGATATTCCGGCGTCCGCGTCGATCCATCAAGCGAGGAAACCGCGACGTGCCGAAAGGGCTTGCCGATCTTCGCCAGAAGCAGGCGAGGCTTGTAGCAATTGCCGGAATCGGCGTGTTCATAAAGCGTCAGCATGGTCGTCTCCTGTTTTGCCGCAATATTCCTGCCCGCCAGCTTCCTGTCCAATCAGTTTCTTTGCGCTAATATGTCAGCATTGCTGATGGATCTGTTCGTTTCGGCAACACATTTGCGCGAAATCCGGCAATTGCGGACGAATTCTCAATCCATCTGTTGCGCTTCCCGCGCCGATGGGACATAGAAAATCCGCAAAACCGGACCGCGCCCGGTGCCGGTTAACAGAGCCTGCCATTTATGGAGATCTATCATGGCATTTCTCGCCGACGCCCTTTCCCGTGTTAAGCCTTCTGCGACCATCGCGGTCAGCCAGAAAGCACGTGAACTGAAAGCCAAGGGCAAGGACGTGATTGGTCTCGGTGCGGGCGAGCCCGACTTCGACACGCCGGAAAATATCAAGCAGGCGGCTATCGACGCCATCAATCGCGGCGAAACAAAGTACACGCCTGTAGCCGGTATCCCCGAGCTGCGTCAGGCCATCGTTGCCAAGTTCAAGCGCGAAAACGGCCTCGACTACAAGCCGGAACAGACGATCGTCGGCACCGGTGGCAAGCAGATCCTGTTCAACGCCTTCATGGCGACGCTGAACCCCGGCGATGAAGTCATCATCCCTGCCCCCTACTGGGTCAGCTATCCTGAAATGGTGGCGATCAACGGCGGCAACCCGGTTTTCATCAACACGAAGATCGAAGACAATTTCAAGCTGACCGCAGCCGATCTGGAAAAGGCGATCACGCCGAAGACCAAGTGGCTCATCTTCAACTCGCCGTCGAACCCGACCGGCGCGGCTTATACGGAAGCAGAACTGAAGTCCCTGACCGAGGTTCTGGTTCGTCATCCGCATGTCTGGATTCTGACCGACGACATGTATGAGCATCTGGTCTATGGCGATTTCGTCTTCACCACGCCTGCTCAGGTCGAGCCTTCGCTCTACGACCGCACGCTCACCATGAACGGCGTGTCGAAGGCCTATGCCATGACCGGCTGGCGCATCGGCTACGCAGCCGGACCGCTGCAGCTCATCAAGGCCATGGACATGGTTCAGGGCCAGCAGACCTCCGGCGCCTGCTCTATCGCACAGTGGGCCGCAGTCGAGGCCCTCAACGGCACCCAGGACTTCATCCCGGAAAACAAGAAGATCTTCCAGGCCCGCCGCGATCTGGTCGTCTCGATGCTCAACCAGGCCAAGGGCATCAAGTGCCCTACACCTGAAGGTGCGTTCTACGTCTATCCGTCCTGCGCTGACCTGATCGGCAAGAAGACGGAAGCTGGCAAGGTCATCGAGACCGACGAAGATTTCGTCACCGAATTGCTGGAAGCCGAAGGCGTCGCCGTCGTGCACGGTTCGGCATTCGGCCTCGGACCGAACTTCCGCATTTCCTATGCGACGTCGGATGCGCTGCTTGAAGAAGCCTGCACCCGCATCCAGCGCTTCTGCGCCAGCCTGCGCTAGAGCATTTCCAGCAAAAGTGCGTAGCGGTTTTGCGTAGGATAATGCGACAGAACAAACAGTCAGAGCAAAGCATACCAAGGGGCCGAAAGGCCCCTTTTTCATATCCGCAATTTGAGACATGCCGTGGCGGGCGCGCCCGGCTTCCCGGACCTGTCAAAAGCGACAGTTGAGCGCGAAAAACATCTGGCTATCGTTGCAATGCGTCACCCGGCCCGGCGAAAAGCCAAAAAAAAAGCCAGACAAATGTCTGGCTTTGAGTTTTGAAGGTGCCTTCGAGGCAAACCTCCAGAGGGGAACACTCAGCCCGCGCAAATGGGAGGAGGAAACGCAGCGCTGAGATGACCTTTATATGCCTGTTGCCCATTGTTTTTGCAATGAGACTTTAGCGCAATGCAGCTATGCGTTTTACGCATGTCTTGACCAGGCAAGAAAATCCTTTGAAATCATCTGGTTAATCCGAACAGAATTACTTCGTAATATTATAATGGGCAAATCAACCGCCTAAAGCATGGGCATCGGCGACATGGCAATGCCCGCAAATTTGGCAAATCACCCTTTTTGAGTCGCCCGAAGCAGATGTCACGCAACTGTCACTGCAATGCAGCGGGCCTGTCACATAACGAGCCTAAAAGCCCCGGCAAGACGCCGCGCATGACGCGCCTGGCGCATGTGCGGCGCGTGAAAAAGCGCTGCCCCCACAGACAGACCCCAGAAGGAGCGTACCCGTGCGGATCGTTCAGATTACAGACACTCACCTCAGCCCCATCAAGCCGCACTTCAACCGCAACTGGGAACCGCTCGTTGCCTGGATCGACCAGCAGAAGCCCGATCTCATCATCCACACCGGCGACCTGACGGTCGATGGTGCTGACGTGGAGGCCGACCTTCTGTTCTGCCGCGCCTGCCTCAACGAACTTCCCGCGCGTGTCCTCACCCTTCCGGGCAATCACGACATCGGTCATCTTCCCGAAAGCCACCAGCCCGTCAATGCGCAGCGCCTGATGCGCTGGCGCCGACATATCGGCCCGGACCGCTGGGCGGAAAATTTCGGAAACTGGCGCATTATCGGCCTCAACAGCCTCGTCATCGGTTCCGGTGAAGCCGAAGAAGCCGAACAGTTCCAGTGGCTCGAGGACGAATTGAAGAACAGCGACGGCAAGCCGGTCGCCGTCTTCGCCCACAAGCCGCTCTTTGTAGACGATCCGGATGAGGGCGACAGCGGTTATTGGGGCATCCGCCCTGCCCCGCGCCAGCGCCTCTATGATCTCTTCGCGCAGTACAATGTGCAGCTTCACGCCAGCGGCCACCTGCACCGCGCCTGGTCGGGCGACGCCTTCGGCACGAACTATGTCTGGGCGCCTGCCGCCGCCTTCATCGTCGGCCCGATGGAGCGCGACCTGCCCGGCGAGCGCATACTCGGCGCTGCAATTCACGACCTCGATGAAGTCGCCACGAGCAGCATTGTCCGCATCGACGAGCTGACCCCCTATGTCATCGACGATGTGGTGCACGAAGTCTATCCGCACCACACGGGCGACGGCGAGAAGGTCACCGAGGAGGCAAGCCAGTGAGCACGCTCGTCCTTCGCGACATCGGCAAATCCTACGGAGGCAATCGCATTCTCGATGGTATTTCCATCGAAGCGGCAGAAGGCGAATTCATCGCCCTTGTCGGCCCTTCGGGTTGCGGCAAGAGCACGCTTTTGCGCATTCTCGCCGGTCTCGACCATGCGGATGAGGGAAGCGTCGAGCTTGCGGGACGCAACATAACCGGCGCGCATCCCGCCGACCGGAACATCGCCATGGTTTTCCAGTCCTATGCGCTCTATCCCCATCTGACGGCGGCACAGAACATTGCGGTGCCGCTTGCCATGCGTGACCTGACCGCCGTGGAACGCCTGCCGATGGTAGGCAGCTTCCTGCCCGGCCAGCGGCGCAAACGCGCCGCCATCCAGAAACAGGTCAAGGCAACCGCGACCAGCCTCAGGATCGACCATCTGCTCGACCGCAAGCCGGGCCAGATGTCGGGCGGCCAGCGCCAGCGCGTCGCCCTTGCCCGGGCGCTCGTGCGCCAGCCGGGCGCATTCCTGATGGATGAGCCGCTGTCGAACCTCGACGCCAATCTGCGCGTCCACACCCGGGCCGAAATCGTCGAACTGCATCGCCGCGCCGGTGTTCCCACCATCTATGTGACCCACGATCAGGCCGAAGCGCTCAGCATGGCCGACCGCGTTGCGGTGATGATGGGCGGCAAGCTGCTGCAGATCGACACGCCGACCGCGATCTATAACGATCCCCGCCATATCGAGGTCGCGCAATTCATCGGCACGCCGCGCATCAATATTCTGGAAGCCTTGGTCAGCGATAACGGCATGGTGCATTTTGCCGGTCGCGCCATCCTGCAGGATGTCGCCGCCCATTCCGGCACCACTATCCGCATCGGCATTCGTCCCGAACATTTCCAGCTCAAGCCGCACGACAAGACGGGCATTGCCGGCACGGTCTCGCGGATCGAGTTTCTCGGCTCGGAAGTGCTCGTCTACCTCAAGGCTCCCGGCTCCCCGCAGGACCTCACCGTGAAGCTTGCGCCCGAAGAAGCCCGCGATATCGTCGTTGGCCTCCCGGTCGGCCTGCATTTCGATGCCAGCCACGCCTATCTCTTCGGGGAAGATGGCCTGCGCCTGCGCCAACCCGCCGGAAATATCGTCAAGACGGCATCGCCGGAAAAGGCTGCGGCCCATGTCTGATGTCGCGATCTCCGCTCCCGCGGCCACCAGCGCACGGACGGCGGCTGAGGAAGCCCGCCGCCGTGAAGAACGGCTTGCCTGGAAACTTGCGGCTCCGGCGATCATCTTGACGGTGCTGCTCATTCTCCTGCCGACTGCCGCCGTCATCTTCTGGAGCCTTACCAATTTCGAGCTTGGTTATGACGGTTTCGAATTCATCGGGCTGGAAAACTACGCCGAACTGTTCAGCGACCGGACATTTCTGATCTCGCTGAAGAACACTGCCATCTATACCGCCATCGTGGCACCCGCTTCCGTTTTCCTCGGCCTCGGCGTGGCGCTCCTCATCGAAGGCGAAGTTCGCGGCAAATCCTTCTTCCGCACCGTCTATTTCCTGCCGGTCGCCTCGCTGCTCGTCGCCATGGCAACCGTCTGGCAGTATCTGCTGCACCCGACGCTCGGCCCCGTCAACGCCATGCTGGGCATGATCGGCATTGCCGGTCCCAACTGGCTCGGTTCCAGCGATACGGTTCTGTTCAGCCTCGCGCTTATCGGCATCTGGCAAAGCGTCGGCTTCAACATGGTGCTGTTTCTGGCCGGTCTCACCGCCATCCCGCGAGAACTCTATTCGGCGGCCGAAGTGGACGGCGTGAAAAACGGCTGGGAGCGCTTCCGGCTGGTCACATGGCCCCTGCTCGGCCCCACCACGCTTTTCGTCACGACGATCAGCATCATCAACGCCGTGAAGGTCTTCGAGACGGTCAAGACGCTGACCGAAGGCGGCCCGAACAAGGCTTCGGAAGTCCTGCTCTGGACCATCTATCAGGAAGGTTTCGTCTATCTGCGCGTCGGCTATGCCTCCGCCATGACGGTGATCTTTCTCGCGGTCCTCGTGATCCTGATGATGCTGCAATTCCGCGTGCTGGACCGCCGCACCCATTATTGAGGATACCCGGATGACATTGGCTCGTTCTTTCCGTCTTGGACTTCTGTCGCTGGGTGCACTGCTTTTCCTCGCGCCCTATATCTTCATGCTGTCCACGGCAGCAAAATCGCAGCAGGACATATTCTCGTCCTCGCTGTCGCTGATACCGCACAACTGGGCGCTCTGGGACAATCTCGCCAAGGCGATGAGCCGCGTGCCGATGGGGCTTCTGCTGTTCAACGGCGTGGTTGTCTGCGCGCTCGTGCTGGTCATCCAGGTCGTGGTCGCCATCCCCTGCGCCTACGCCATGGCAAAGCTCAACTTCCGCGGCCAGCGCATCATGATGATGATGGTCATGCTCGGCCTGCTGGTGCCGATCCATGCCACGGCACTGCCCTTCTATGTCGGCTTCAATCAGCTCGGCGTGCTCAACAGCTACTTTGCCCTCAGCGCACCGTTCTTCATCTCGGTCTTCGGCATATTCCTGTTTCTGCAGTTCTTCCGCGCCATGCCGGACGATCTCATCAGCGCCGCTCGTCTCGACGGCATGTCGGAAGCCGGCATCGTCATGCGGGTGATCGTGCCCAATGCATGGCCTGCGATTACGGCCTTCTCGATCTTCTCCGTTGTCGCCCACTGGAACGACCTGTTCTGGCCGCTGATCGTCGTCAACGGCATGGAACGCGCCACGCCGCCGCTCGGCCTCCTTTATTTCCGCGCTGCGGAAGCGGGCGACGATTACGGGGCGCTGATGGCGGCAACCCTCATCATCACCCTGCCGCTGCTGCTGGCATTTCTCGCCGCCCAGCGCCGCTTCATCGAAGGCATCACCCTAACCGGCCTCAAGGGCTGAATTCTTCCCACAATCCTCCACAGGAGTTCAAACATGAAACGCTTTTCCGGCGCCCTCGCCGCTCTGGCCATGGCAACGGCCTTCGGCTCGCCCGCCCTTGCCGACACGACGCTGAACGTACACTACCCGATGCCGGGTTTCTTCAAGGATGTCATGGCCGACATCTCCAAGAAGTTCATGGAAGAAAATCCGGACATCAAGATCAACTTCGTCAGCCCGTCGGCAACCTACGAAGAAGGCATCCAGACGATCATGCGTCAGGCCGGAACGTCGGAAATGCCGGATATCACCTTCACCGGTCTGAACCGCCTGCGCGTGCTGGCGGAGCGCAATATCGGCGTAGACATGAAGCCGCTGGTCGAAAAAGAAACTGATATGGAAGCGCAGGGCTTCACAGATCACCTGCTGAGCCTCGCCCGCGTCGGCGACCGTCAGGTCGGTCTTGCTTTCGCAACCTCCAATCCGATCATGTATTACAATGCCGATCTTCTGAAGGCGGCAGGCGGCAATCCCGACAATCCCCCCACCACCTGGGACGAAGTGATTGAACTGGGCGGCAAGATCAAGGCGCTCGGCAACGGTAATGAGGGCATCGATTTCCGCTGGCAGGGCGACGACTGGATGTTCTCCGCGCTGCTGTTCGGCGCGGGCGGCACCATGCTGACCGAAGACGAGAAGAAGGTCGCCTTCAACGGACCGGAGGGGCTCGAAGCCTTCAAGCTCATCGACCGCATGGTGAAGGAAGGCGGCATGCCGGTTCTGACAAAGGCGGCGGGCGAGCAGGCTTTCGCGGCTGGCAAGGTCGGCTTCTCGTTCCAGACCACCGGCGCGCTGCGCAACACGATCAAGAATGTCGGCGACAAGTTCGATCTTCGCACGGCGAAGATCCCGCTCATCAACGCCGAAAAGGGTCGCCTGCCAACCGGCGGCAATGCGGTCGTCATCCTGACCGAAGATCAGGGCAAGCAGGATGCGGCGTGGAAATTCGCCAAGTTTGCCGCCGGGCCCTATGGCGCGTCCGTCGTCGTTCCCGGCACCGGCTACGTGCCGAACAACGAGCTGGCCGCGAAGTCCGACGAATATCTCGGCAAGTTCTATGAGGAAAATCCGCTCTTCAAGGCTGGTCTGAGCCAGATGTCGCTGATGATCCCGTGGTATGCATTCCCCGGTTCCAACGGCGTGAAGGTGACGCAGACCATCGTGGACAATCTTTCTCGCGTCGTCGAACAGTCCGCCCCCCCGGAAGACGCCCTTGCCGACGCCTCAAAGGAAGTCCAGCGCCTGCTGCCGCGCAAGTAATCGGCCATCACCAAAAAACAAAAGGCCGCGCTGATTGCCAGCGCGGCCTTTTTTGAATCACAAGCTGCAATCAATAGGTCCAGTTGCGGGCCTTCGAGAACAGGAAGTCGCGGAAGGCGTGCAGTTTCGCGGAGTTCTTCAAGGCTTCCGGATAGCAGAAGAACGTATCGAAGGACGGTATTTCTTCCAGTTCGGGCAGAAGCTGCACCAGGCCGGATTCCTTGTCCGCCATATAGTCGGGCAGGACAGCGATGCCGACGCCCCGCTGCACGGCGCGGCGAATCGACAGCAGATTGTTGACCTGCAATGCCGGGATGCGGGAGCTGCCGTCAGTGCGTCCGGCGATCTCCAGCCAGTTGAGGCCCGTCAGATAGCTCGGCGCCGGTTCACCGAAGGTCACGACGCGGTGCTGGTCGATCTCGTCTATGGAGTTGAGCTTGCCATATTTCGAGACATAGCCCGCCGACGCATAGACATGCATATGCACCGTGAACAGCCGACGCTGGATCAGGTCGGGCTGCTGCGGCTGCCGCAACCGGATGGCGCAATCCGCATGACGCATCGTCAGGTCCAGTTCCTCATTGTCGAGGATCAGCTGGAGCTGGATATCGGGGTAAAGCTCGACGAATTCCTGAATGCGCTCGATCAGCCAGCCGGAACCAAGACCAACGGTCGTCGTGACGCGCAGGCGGCCTGTCGGCTTTTCCTTGCTCTCGGCAAGCTTCGAGCGAACGTTTTCGAGCTTCATCAGCACGTCATGCGCCGTGCGATAGAGCGTTTCGCCCTGCTCGGTCAGGATCAGACCGCGCGCATGACGATGAAACAGCGGGACGCCGACATCCTGCTCAAGCGCGCTGACCTGACGCGAAATAGCCGATTGCGACAGATGCAATGTCTGGGCTGCGTGGGTGAACGACCCCGCTTCAGCCGCAGCATGAAAAATGCGCAGTTTATCCCAGTCGAGCGGAGCGACCACGATTATCCCCTCTCATTGTTTTGACCGCATTCAGCTTAGGCAAGACCGCCTCCCGCTTTTGGCGTGGAAAGCCCTATTCCGCCGCTTCGTGCAGCGGTTCCTGTGCGGCGAGCCAGCGCTCGGCTTCAAGAGCTGCCATGCAACCCATGCCGGCGGCTGTCACGGCCTGACGATAGATATCGTCGGTGACGTCGCCCGCAGCGAAAATGCCCGGAACGTCGGTAGCCGTCGAATCGGGCGCGGTCCATAGATAGCCGTTCGGCTTCTGCTTGAGTTTGCCCTCGAACAAAGAAACCGCCGGTGCGTGGCCGATGGCGACAAAAACGCCATGCGTATCGAGTTCCTGCGTTTCGCCGGTCACGACATTCTTGAGGCGCACGCCGGTCACGGTCGCGCCCATGGGCGGCTTTGCCTCCGTGCCGAGGATTTCGTCGATCACGCTGTTCCAGACGACCGAGACGTTCTGGCGCGAAAGCAGCCGGTCCTGCATGATCTTCTCCGCCCGGAACCCGTCGCGGCGATGCACGACCGTCACGCTCTTGGCGATATGCGAAAGGTAAAGCGCTTCCTCGACCGCGGTATTGCCGCCGCCGACGACGACCACATCCTTGCCGCGATAGAAGAAACCGTCGCAGGTCGCGCAGGCCGAAACACCGCCGCCCATGAAGGTCTGCTCGCTGTCGAGGCCAAGCCACTTGGCCTGTGCGCCCGTCGCAATAATCAGGGCGTCGCAGGTATAGACCGTGCCGGAATCACCTTTCAGGCGGAAAGGACGCACCGTCGTTTCGACCTCGGTGATGATGTCGTGGACGATCTCCGCGCCGACATTCTGCGCCTGCGTCGCCATCTGGTCCATCATCCATGGTCCCTGCACCGGATCGGCATAGCCCGGATAGTTTTCCACGTCGGTGGTGATCATCAGCTGACCGCCCTGCTGCAGCCCGGCAATCACGATTGGCTTCAGCATGGCGCGGGCGGCATAAATCGCCGCAGTATAACCAGCAGGACCCGAGCCGATGACAATGACTGGCGCATGACGCTGTGACATGAAGTTCTCTCCGGTCCCGGAGCGCTGCGGCCTTCAAGCGGGACCGGCGCTCCTCATGTTGGTTTTCACGCGCACCCAAACTGTTCCACATTTTTGGGCGCACTTTAAAATCGATTTAAAGCGGTGGGTTTCCGGCCCACCAGAATCGCTTCCGCAATCCTGTCCGGCCAATGCCCCGATATTATGGCCAAGGTAGGTCTGCCCCCGGATGTTTGCAAGCTTCCACAGGGATTTGCCGAGCTTTAGCCACAGCTTGTGACCTTTTGAGCAAACCCTTTCACGCCAGCACGTTGCGGGTGGATCGATCTCACGCTAAACAAGCTTGATATAGGAATAATTCGCCCAAACCCGGAGCCGGCCGCCATTTACAAGACAGTCGCCAATATCTGCGCGCGTTTCGGCCTCATCATGGCGGCGGCCATGCTTCTGCCTGCGGCGATCGACCTGCGCGACGGAAGCGACGACTGGCTGATCTTCGTCCGCTCGGCTGCGGCTACAGGCGCATTGTCTGCGCTGTTTCTGCTGGCCACCCAGAACCAGACCATGCGCTTCACGCCGCGCCTCGGTTTTCTGCTGACGGCCTGCCTCTGGCTCACCGCAAGCTTCCTCGGCTCGATCCCCCTTTATTTTTCGCACCTGCCGATCAGCTACGCCACCGCCTTCTTCGAGGCCATGTCGGGCGTCACGTCCACGGGCGCGACGGCGCTCACCGGCCTCGACAACATGCAGCGCGGCATTCTCCTGTGGCGCTCGATCCTCTGCTGGATCGGAGGCGTCGGCTTTATCGGCCTCGCCCTTCTGTTGCTGCCCTCGCTGCGGGCGGGCGGACTTGCGCTCTTTCATATGGAGAATTCCGACAAGTCGGAAAAAATTCTCCCCCGCATGAACCAGATAGCGCTCGGCATCATACTCGCCTATCTCAGCCTGACTGCGGCCTGCATCATCGCCTATTTCGCAGTCGGCATGACCGTTTTCGACGCCATCAATCATGGCCTGACGACCGTGGCGACAGCAGGTTTTTCCACGCATGACAGCTCGATCGGTTTCTATGAGGGAAACCGGCTGCTGCTGGTCGTCTCCACCATCTTCATGGCGCTCTCGGCCCTCCCCTTCGTGCTTTACATCAAGGCCTTCATGCCGCGCCGCATGGAATCGCTCGCCGATCCGCAGGTAAAACTGTTCTTCGCAATCGCCATCGGTTTCAGCTTTGCGCTTGCGGTGGTGCTGCGGCTCGGCTCCGATGTGCCGTTCGGCGATGCGCTGATTTCCGCTTCGTTCCACTTCGTGTCGGTCATGACCACGACAGGCTATGCCACCGAAGATTATTCGCTCTGGGGACCGCCTGCGATCGGAATTTTCTTTCTCGCTTCGTTCCTCGGCGGTTGTGCCGGTTCCACCTCCGGCGGCATCAAGATGAACCGCCTCATCATCCTGTGGAGCCTGACACAGGCCAATCTCGCCCGGCTCATCATGCCGCATGCGGTCATCAAGATCCGCTACGGCACCTCGGAGATTTCCGGCGATATCGCGCAGAACGTGCTGCTCTACCTGTTCCTCTATTGTGCGTCGCTCGTCATCGGCGCGGTGCTGCTCGCCTCGTTGGGCCTCGATTTCGTCTCGGCCTTCACCGGGGCGCTGACGGCGCTTTCCAATGTCGGACCCGGTTTCGGCGACACGATCGGTCCCGTCGGCAACTTTTCCACCATTCACGATCCGGCGCTGTGGGTGCTTTCATTCCTGATGCTGGTCGGACGTCTGGAGCTGGTGACGGTGTATATCCTGTTCACACGCGCTTTCTGGGTGCGTTGACCGAGCGTTAAGCGGTTTACATCCGCCTGTTTCATTTGATATGAGCAGGATTAGATTGCGCCACGATGGCGACGAATGTTCTATAATTACCCCGGAATGAAATTTCCTTGCGCGCGGAGTTACGCATGCCGATCAAGGCCGATCTGGATGAAATCGATTGGAAAATCCTTCGGGAGCTCCAGAACAACGGGCGCATCACCAATGTCGAGCTGGCCGAACGCGTCGGCATTTCGGCCCCGCCCTGCCTTCGCCGCGTGCGCAAGCTTGAAGAAAGCGGCGTCATCCGGGGTTATCGCGCCATTCTCAACGGCAATTCGCTAGGACAGGACCTCGTTGCGTTCTGCTCGGTCGGCCTTCATCGCCAGGCCGATGCCGACCTCAAGGCATTTGCCGAAAAAACCAAGCAATGGCCGCTGGTACGCCGCGCCTGGATGGTTTCGGGCGAATCTGACTTTCTGCTCCATTGCGTCGCGCGTGATCTCAACACGTTCCAGACCTTCGTGATCGAGGAACTGACCGCGGCTCCCAACGTGGATTCCGTGCGTACCGCGCTGACCATTCGTCCGGTCAAGGACGAACCGCTGATGATTCTCTAAGAGCCTGAAACAAAAAGCGGCATGTGTGTGCGAAAATGGTGATTTTCGAGTACCGGAGCGCAATGTACTGAACGTACATAAGCACCGGAACGCAGAAAAGCGCCATTTGCAGCCACACAGGACGACTTCTGGAACAGGCTCGAGATTATTTCCCGGCGAATACGCGCTCGTAAACACCGCTGATTGCAGCGGCTTCCTTTTCGAGCGGAAACGTGGCGCGAACATGCCTGAGAGCATTTTCGCCGTCGCGTTCGGCCAATGCCGGATCGGCCAGATACGGCTCGATAGCCTTGCGCAGGGCTTCCCCGTCGCCGGCTGCAACCGATGTTCCAGTGCCTTCCACGATCATTTCCGCATAGGCTCCTGCATCGCTGGCAACGACTGCCGTTTGCGAGGCCATGGCTTCGAGCGGCGTCAGCCCGAAACCCTCATTGCGCGAAGGCGCAACATAAAGCGTCAACCGGCGATACCAGACCCGAATGTCGGGCACTTCGCCCAGGATGAGGATACGGTCCTGCAAACCCGCAGCCGCGATCTTCGCCTTCAGTGCGTCTTCGAAAGACTGGTGCTCAGCGGTCGTTCGCCCGGTAATGATCGCCGTCCAGTCCGGATATTTCGGCAGGAGCGCAACCATCGCATCGACAAAAAGGTCTGTTCCCTTGGAGGAACGCACGCGACCGAAGCAGCCGACGGCATATTTTCCGGGCAGGCCGGACGCCGCGAAACTATCGTCATCGCCAACCGGCGGATGAAACCGCTGCAAATCCACGCCGTGCATGATGACATCGTGCGGCACCTGGAGAAAGCTTCCCGAGCGGCCACTCGTTGCAATCACCGCATTCATGCGGCGGATGAGCCATTTGGTGAAAGGCTTGTGGTCCCGCTGTGCGGCCGAGGTGAAGATCAGCCGCAGTTTCATGCGCAGCACATCGCGCATGAAAATCCCGGCGAGCATTTCGATATTGCGCCGCGCGTGCCAGATGCGAAACGGCTTCGTTCGCGGCTTCGACCAGAAGGATAACAACGCGCCCCAGCCAAGATGCGGGAGCGTGTCGGGCAGGCCCGGCCCCATCGTCGCGATGTTCAGGCCCTTTGCACGCTGCAAGGGGATGAGCTGAACGATCGTCGATGTGACCCCGGATAGGCGGCGCTTGAAATTGGGCGCCACCACCTCGACATCCTGAACCGGGACTTTCATGAAAATCAGACGAACTTCAGGCCGACGATTTCGTAGGAGCGCGAACCGCCGGGTGCGTTGACTTCGATGGTATCGCCTTCGCCCTTGCCGATCAGCGCGCGCGCAATCGGCGATGAAATGGAAATGCGACCTTCCTTCACATCGGCTTCCTGATCGCCGACGATCTGGTAGATTTTCTCTTCTTCCGTATCTTCGTCGATCATGGTGACGGTCGCGCCGAACTTGATGCGGTCGCCCGACAGCTTGGAAACGTCGATGACTTCCGCGCGCGCAACCAGATCTTCCAGCTCGTTGATACGGCCTTCATTCAGGCTCTGGGCTTCTTTCGCAGCATGATATTCGGCGTTTTCGGACAGGTCGCCATGCGCACGCGCTTCGGCAATTGCCTCAATAATCCGAGGGCGCTCCGATTGCTGGCGCCAGCGCAGCTCTTCCTTGAGCTTTTCGAAACCGCCAGGGGTCATAGGGAACTTTTCCATACCCAGTCCTTTCCTTCATCCGGCGCTTCGCCTCTCCCCGAGGCCCTGCACGCACCGGCAGTTTGATTTGCCCGCCTCACCTCGCGCAATGCTTGGATAGTGCGAGGCGCTTTTCGGAGGCTTCCAACCTCCGAGACACAAAAAGAAAACGGTCACCGAAACATCCGCCTCGGAACCGTTCGAATAACCATTCACAGAACTATAGCATTTCCATCAATCATTTCACGCGGAAAAATATGTCCCTGTCAACTCTCTGCAAAAGCGACGCTTTCTCGCGTGCGCTATTTCGGCTTGACTGGCCAGCTCGCCGGCCATTTCTCCGGGCCTCCCGCATAATTACCATCGCAATCGCCTTTTGAGCGCTCCTGCACCAGCACGAAACGCACCCGGCCCTCGCCGCTGTCGGTGGCTTTCCAGACATCGTAAATGCCGCAATCACCAAGTCCCCGGCCTTTGAAGAAAGCCGTCAGCGTCAATGATTTCTGGTTCCAGTCGATGTTCCATGCCGTATCGGTCACTGTCGGGCCGTCGTCGGAAATGGTTGGCAGGGAAATCGGCACGATCCTGTTTTCATGGCGGCTGTAGAAGGCGTAGGGCTGATTATAGGCGCCCGACGATCCGCATGGCAGGCCGATCAGATCGAGCCCATCGGCAATCTTCGTCTCGAAACCGCCCGCGCTGCGGAACGTCTCCGGGCTTGCGCCACCGCAAACCGCGGCTTCATCGGAAAAATCCTTGCGGATTTCAGCCGGTATCTGGCCAACCGTTTCAATCAGCTTGAGCACCGGCGGCACGGGCGCGGGCTTGCTGCCCTTGACCTGCAATGCCTCTACCGTGCCATCGCGCGATTGCTGCTCATCCACATAGATCAGCCCGCCGACGCCCGGAAAGCGAATAGGTGAACGTCTTTCCGGCCAGTTTCAGCTGCAACTTCTGGCCGTTCTTCATTCCTTCAAGCGCTTTGGCAATATCGCCCGCATAATCAAGCTGTTCGTCCTCTGCCTTCAGGGCCGAGACATCGACGCCGAGCAGCGGCTGGCCGTCGACGGAAATCTCCAGCTTGCCGGCTTTCCGGGACGGATCGACATAGGAAAGCCGCAAGACCGGTTTCGACCCCGGCTGGCTGCTGCGAAAGATGCCAAGAGCCCCGGCGCTCCCTCGCTTGCGACCGGCGTCAGGCTCAATGTGCAGTTCTGCGCGAAATCACACAGAACCTGCGTGTCCCGAACCGTCTTGAAAGCCGCCTGCGATTCCCCGCCTGCCACAAACAGCATCGTTGCGGCAGCCGACGCCACGACAGCGGTACCAACAGAGGATTCACGATAGAAGGAAAGCATAAGACCTCCGCCGATGGAAAGCGCACTGAGCAGAATCAGATCATGCATGAATGTCGCAGAATCGGAAGTTCCCTTGCCGCCTGCCCACAATATTGCCTATAGCATGTCGGCTGAAAAAGATCGAACCGAGGTAAGAATGACGCGCGTACAGGCCAACATGCTGCTGCTTCTGGCGGGCGCCATCTGGGGCATGGGTTTCGTCGCGCAATCGACGGCAATGGCCAGCATCGGACCGTTTCTGTTCATCGGCATCCGCTCGGCAATCGCCTCGCTCACCGTCCTGCCCTGGGCCGTGGCGGAAGGACGCCGCGCGAAGATCGCCCTCCGCCGGTCGGATTATCTCTTCTTCATGGTCATCGGCCTGAGCCTGTTCATCGGGCTCGTCCTCCAGCAGATCGGGCTCATCACCACATCCGTCACCAATGCCGGTTTTCTGACCGGGCTTTATGTCGTGATGGTGCCGGTACTTGGCGTCATCCTGTTTCGCACATGGCCGCATCCCGTCGTCTGGCCCAGTGCGGCGGCCTGCCTTGCAGGCATCTTCCTGCTTTCCGGCGGCACGCTGACGGCGCTCAAGCAGGGTGACCTGCTGGTCATCGGCGGCGCCGTGTTCTGGGCATTGCAGGTGGTTTTAATCGGCAAGGCAAACCGCGCCGCGCGGCCGATAACGCTGAGCTGCGTCCAGTTCGCAACCAGCGCCGTTGCAGGGCTTGCCATCGCTTCCATGGTTGAAGACCTCAACTGGACCGCCATCGCGCTCACCTGGAAGGAAATCCTCTTCACCGGCGTTTTCTCGTCCGGCGTCGCCTTCACCTTGCAGGCCATCGGGCAGCGCTATACCACCTCGGCGCAGGCAGCGATCTTCCTCGCCTCGGAAGCGCTCTTCGCGGCCCTGTTCGGCGCCCTCTTCCTCGGCGAACGAGTGACCTTCATCGGCCTTATCGGCTGCGGACTGATCTTCTCCGCCATGATGGCCGTCGAACTCATTCCCATGTTCTGGAAGCGCAAGCCCGCGCTTGCTGCCGCCGAGTGATTTCCATCAGGCCTTGAAAATCAGAGCCGCCCCGCCTGCGATGAGCGCAAAGCCCAGCAGATGGTGCCAGGTAAAGGCTTCCTTGAGGTAGAACACCGAGAACAGGCTGAAGATCACCAGCGTGATGACCTCCTGTATGGTCTTGAGCTGTGCCGCCGAATAGACCTCATGCCCGATGCGGTTGGCCGGGACCGCCATGCAATATTCGATCAGCGCGATACCCCAGCTGATGAAGATGACGGTGATGAGCGGCGTGCTGGTGAATTTCAGATGCCCGTACCAGGCGAATGTCATGAAAACGTTGGAGCCGATGAGAAGCAGGATCGGCAGGACGCTTGGCGAAATCAGTGCTGACATGGAAATGACTTCAGGGACCGGGAGGATGTTGTCTGCGGCATGGCCCGAAACCGCCGCACGGTGATAAAACAACGGCGGCATTTTGCCAATCCTGCCGTTTGCGCCTGCCCCGTTTACGCCACAGCCCTTAACGCGGGCGCTGACTCTTCCTTTACGCTTGCAGGCTAATATTCAGGGAACGCCATCGGTCTGGTCTCCTGAAGAAAAGGTATGGACATGAGTTCTGCGTTGTCCGCCACCCCTCCAGTCAGCCGCCAGCGCTCCCGGTTGCGAGGTCTGGCCCCCTCTTTATCGATCATGCTGCTGGCCCTTGTCGCAGGCTGCTCCGGCGAAAGCGCGCCGCGTCCGCAGGCCAGCGTCGGCAATTCCGACGTAATGGTGCCCGAAGCCCCGGTGGCGAGTGCCGCCCCGGTCATGGCTGCGCCTGTCATGCAGCAACCGCAGGAAGAGCGCGTCGTCGGGCTTGCCGAAGAGGAGGAAAACCACGTCGCGCAATCCGCGCCGCAGAACCGGCCGCAATATTCCGGCGACTACGGCTTCACGGCCCCCGTTCAAAACCCGGTCACGGCTGCCGAAAACATCTATACGATGTCCAATGCGGAAGCCGCCTGCCGCACACGCCTGAAAAGGCTGGGCGTCGTCTTCAGGGAAAAGCCTACCATCTATCGCAGCAGCTCCTGCCATATCGAAAACCCCATCGAAGTATCGGGTTTCAACAGCGGCTCCATCGCGTTCAAGCCGGCGGCGACGCTGAACTGCCAGGTGACGGAGGCCTTCGCCCGCTGGATCAAGGGCGACCTGCAACCCGCCTCGCGCCTGCGATACCTGTCAGGCGTGAGCACGATCTACAATGCCGGAGGCTATTCCTGCCGCACGATGAACCATCGTCGCGGCGCGAAAATGTCGGAACATTCACGCGGCAACGCTATCGACGTCACCAAGATCGTGCTGAACAACGGCAAGAACATCATGGTGCGCAAGCCCGGCTTCTTCGCCTTCCGCGAAAAAGGCCTGCTCAACAGCGTCCGCTCCGATGCCTGCGGCTATTTCACGACGGTTCTCGGCCCCGGCTACAACCCGGAACATGCCGATCACTTCCATTTCGACCTGATGCAGCGCCGCAGCGGCTATCGCGCCTGCAAATAGAAAAAGCCCGGCCTTACAGGCATGGCCTGCGCCGGGCTTCCTTTCATCATCGGTTCATTCTTCCGGCGGAACTGGCGTCGGCTTGCCGTTCTCGTCCAGCGAAACCATCACGAACTCGGCATGGGTGACGAGATCGCGCCTGTCGCTGAGATAGCGCTTCGCCCACGCCTCGACCCTGAGCGTGATGGACGTGCGGCCTACCCGCGTTATATCCGTATATACACAGAGCGTGTCGCCGATCTTTACCGGCCGGGCGAACGCCATTTCGCGCACCGCCGCAGTGACCGTGCGGCCCTTGGCGCGCTCGGCGGAACGGATGCCCGCAGCCATGTCCATCTGCGCCATCACCCAGCCGCCGAAAATATCATAGGCCGAATTGGCGTCCTTCGGCATGGCGGAAACGCGGATGGTCAGCGTGCCGTTCGGCTCATTGTCAGTATTCATCAATGTCGTTCCTTGAGTGCTTGAGAGAGTCGGCCGCTAATATGAGACAAGGCCGCCCGGAAGAAAAGTACCGCGCAATACGCTCTAAACCGTTAGAATCAGGATGAACCTAAAAGGTTGGCAATAATTAATCATGAATTGAAATTGATTATCCGTGATGATCCGGAATAGTATCGGTCATGCTATAAGTAATGATGGAAAGTATATTAGAGGAACGATAAATGAACCTATCGGTGAAAGCTTCCATATTTACACTAGCATTCCTTGTTTCAGCAAATGCTTATGCATCATCGGCCATCGTCACCTCGACAGTTAATCTGCGCACCGGTCCCGGCACCCAGTATGGAACCATCGGGACGATCCCGAACGGCGTTGGAGTTACCGTCGGGGGCTGCA
The DNA here is from genome assembly GCF_049065885.1 of Brucella sp. IR068. Lineage (NCBI taxonomy): Bacteria > Pseudomonadati > Pseudomonadota > Alphaproteobacteria > Hyphomicrobiales > Brucellaceae > Brucella > Brucella sp. IR068. Next base: position 150,078 of record NZ_JBAKHE010000007.1, read on the forward strand.
CCAGCGGCTATGGCTGGTGTCAGGTGAGTTACGGCGGCGTGACCGGCTGGGCGGCATCAAGCTATATCGCCATCCAGACGGGCAACGGCTACACGACCAACGACAATTTCGGATCGACCGCCGCAGCCGTGGGCATACCGCTCATCGCAGGCATCGCCATCGGGTCGGCACTGTCGGCCAACAACGACCGCTATTGGGGTCCTGGCCCCTATCGCGGCTGGGGCGGCGGCGGCAACATCTATAATGGCTGCATCGGTCGCAATTGCCAGTCGAACTGGGGTCCGCCGCGTCCGCACTGGACGGATCGTCCGGGCTATCATCCCGGTTTCGGTCGCGGCTTCGGTCCCGGCCCGCGCATACGCATGGGCGGCAGGCTGTAAAGCCATCCGCAAAATGGTCGCCTCCTGACAGCCTTCTGTCAGGAGCCTTGGCCGGATATGTTGAGGGCGCCGAGGATTTCGCCTCGGCGCCCTTTTCATTTGGACGCTGAAATTCCATATTGGAAGCATGTCGCAGAAAAGTGGAAACCGGTTTTCCGCTTAAGACATGCGGTAACAATATAGGGTCATGGCTTCCTCAAAAGACAAACATTCCCAGGATTCGCAAGACAAGGCTGGCGGCTTCGGTGAAGCGCCACAGGCCGGGTTTTCCGACGCGCCCCTATCCGGTTCAATTGCTGATTGGGCGAAGGAGATCGGCGACGAGGCGGCCAAGCCGCGCGCAAAAAATCCAAAACAACCCAAGAAGATTCCCGAGCGCAGCAAGGAAGCGTCGCGCACAGGCCGCGGCACGTCGATGGGCGGCGCGGCTTCGGCGAAGGAACGCGCGGCGGCGGGCCTCAACCCTGTTGCCGGTCTCGACATCAGCCTTGAAGACGCAGCCGGTCTGAACCCATCCGGCGCGACCGCCACGGTTCAGGCCCTGTCGGACCTGATCGCCTCCGGCAATCCGCTGTTCAAGAATGGCGAGCTGTGGACCCCGCACCGCCCCGCCCGCCCGGAAAAATCCGAAGGCGGCATCGCCATCGAGATGGAAACCAGCTTCGAGCCGTCCGGCGACCAGCCGACTGCAATCCGCGATCTGGTGGAAGGGCTGGAAAACAACGACCGCACGCAGGTTCTGCTCGGCGTCACCGGCTCGGGCAAGACCTTCACCATGGCGCAGGTCATCCAGCGGACACAGCGCCCTGCCCTGATCCTCGCGCCCAACAAGACCCTGGCCGCGCAGCTTTACGGCGAGTTCAAGAGCTTCTTCCCGAACAACGCCGTCGAATATTTCGTTTCCTACTACGATTATTACCAGCCGGAAGCCTATGTGCCGCGCTCGGATACCTATATCGAGAAGGAATCCTCCATCAACGAGCAGATCGACCGGATGCGCCACTCGGCCACCCGTGCGCTGCTTGAGCGTGACGACGTGATCATCGTCGCCTCCGTGTCGTGCATCTACGGTATCGGTTCGGTCGAAACCTATACGGCCATGACCTTCGAGATGAAGATCGGTGACCGGCTCGACCAGCGCCAGCTGCTCGCCGATCTCGTGGCCCAGCAATACAAGCGGCAGGACATCAATTTCGTGCGCGGCTCGTTCCGCGTGCGCGGCGACACGATCGAACTATTCCCGGCCCACCTGGAAGATCGCGCCTGGCGCATTTCCCTTTTCGGCGACGAGATCGAGTCCATCACCGAGTTCGACCCGCTGACCGGCCAGAAGACCGGCGACCTGAAATCGGTGAAGATCTACGCGAACTCGCACTATGTGACGCCGCGCCCGACGCTCAATCAGGCGATCAAGTCGATCAAGGAGGAGCTGAAGCACCGCCTTGACGAACTGACCCGCGCCGGTCGCCTGCTGGAAGCGCAGCGCCTCGACCAGCGCACGACATTCGACCTCGAAATGCTGGAAGCGACCGGCTCCTGCGCGGGCATCGAAAACTATTCGCGCTATCTCACGGGCCGTAATCCCGGCGAGCCGCCGCCGACGCTGTTTGAATATATTCCCGACAATGCGCTGGTTTTCATCGATGAAAGCCACGTCACGGTTCCGCAAATCGGCGGCATGTATCGCGGCGACTTCCGCCGCAAGGCGACGCTTGCCGAATATGGCTTTCGCCTGCCCTCCTGCATGGACAACCGCCCGCTCCGCTTCGAGGAGTGGGACGCCATGCGCCCGCAGACCATTGCCGTTTCGGCAACGCCGGGCAACTGGGAAATGGAAGAAGCGGGCGGCGTGTTCGCAGAACAGGTCATCCGCCCGACCGGGCTGATCGATCCGCCGGTCGAAATCCGTCCTGCCAAGACGCAGGTCGACGACGTGCTGGGCGAAATCCGCGAAACCGCGCAGAAGGGCTATCGCACGCTGGTCACCGTGCTGACCAAGCGCATGGCGGAAGACCTGACCGAATATCTGCATGAACAGGGCGTGCGCGTGCGCTACATGCACTCCGACATCGACACGCTGGAGCGCATCGAGATCATCCGCGACCTGCGGCTTGGCGCCTTCGACGTGCTGGTCGGCATCAACCTGCTGCGCGAAGGTCTCGACATTCCCGAATGCGGCTTCGTCGCCATCCTCGACGCCGACAAGGAAGGTTTCCTGCGTTCGGAAACCTCGCTCATCCAGACCATCGGCCGTGCGGCGCGTAACGTTGACGGCAAGGTCATTCTCTATGCCGACAATATTACCGGCTCCATGCAGCGCGCGATGGATGAAACCAGCCGCCGCCGCGAAAAGCAGGTCGCCTATAATGAAGAGCACGGCATCACGCCTGCTTCGGTGAAGAAGAATATCTCGGATATCCTCGGCTCGGTTTACGAGCGCGATCATGTCCGCGCGGATATTTCGGGCTTTGCGGAAGAAGGCGCGATGATGGGCAACAACCTTGCCGCCCATCTGGAGCATCTGGAAAAGCAGATGCGCGACGCCGCCGCCGATCTCGACTTCGAAAAGGCCGCGCGCCTGCGCGACGAGATCAAGCGCCTGCGCGAGACGGAACTGGCCATCGCCGACGATCCGCTGGCACGCGAGTTCGAGGCGGGCGACGCGGGGGCGAGCCGCAACAAGGGCAAGCCCACCGGCAATTCGCGCTTCCGCAAGCCGACGCTCGATGAAATGGGCGCCGATACGACGCGCCCGCTTGGCAAGCCGTCCCTGTTCCAGAAGCCGTCGCTTGACGATATGGGACCGGGCACGGACATGGCAAAACCGCTATTCCGCAAGAACACGCTCGACGAGATGACCGTGAAGCGGACGGAAGTGCCATCTGGCGGCAACGATGCGGCGATCCGCCGTGAGCGCGCGGGCATCGGGTCTTACGAAGACCCGGCAGAAACAGCGCGCAAGAAGCGCCGCCCCGGCAAGACAGGCCGACCGGGGCGTTAGAGCATAATCCGACCCGAGTGAACGAGGATCGATAATGTGCCGGAAGGCTCACCAGCCTTCCAGCACGACCTTGCCCTTTGCCTTGCCGCTTTCCAGCACCCCATGCGCCGCCTTGAGATTGGCGGCACTGATCGGGGAAAGGACTTCCGTCAGCGTTGTCCTGATCTTGCCTTCATCGACCAGTTTCGCGACTTCGTTCAGCAGTCTGCCCTGCTCCGCCATATCTGCGGTCTGATAGATCGGGCGCGTGAACATCAGTTCCCAGTGCACCGACACGGACTTGCGCTTGAAGGGCATGATGTCGAGCTTGTCCGGATCGTCGATCAGCCCGAAACGGCCCTGCGGAGCTATGAGCCTGACGATTTCGGAAAGATGATCCAGCGTCTGCGTCGTCGAAAAGACGAAGGCCGGTGCGCCAATCCCCAGAGCTTCAACCTGTTCGGCCAGCGGCTTGCGGTGGTCGATGACGTGATGCGCGCCAAGCTGCCTGACCCAGTCTTGCGTTTCGGGCCGCGATGCGGTCGCTATCACCGTCAGGTCAGTCAGTGCGCGCGCCAGCTGGATCGCGATCGAGCCCACGCCGCCCGCGCCGCCGATGATGAGGATTGCATTCGCCGCACCGGCGACCGGCCTGCGCACGTCCAGCCTGTCGAACAGCATTTCCCATGCGGTAATGGAGGTCAGCGGCAGGGCGGCGGCTTCGCCGTTGGACAGCGATGCCGGTTTGCGCCCGGCGATGCGTTCATCGACCAGATGGAATTCGCTATTGGCCCCCGGACGGGTCAGGGAGCCTGCATACCATACCCTGTCGCCGGGCTTGAAATCCCGAACCTGATCGCCGGTTTCGACGACGGTGCCGACAGCATCCCAGCCAAGCACCTTCCATTGGCCGGCGTCCGGTGAAACGCCGCTACGGATCTTGTAATCGACCGGGTTCACGGAAATCGCCTCCACCTGAACCAGCAGATCGCGCCCGGCGGCAACCGGCTTGTCCAATGTCACGTCGACAAGCGAATCGGTGCGATCCAGTTCACCGGCGTTCTGATAGGCAACAGCTTTCATCGTCTTTGCTCCATTTGCTATGGACCAAATATTAGACTACGTTCCCAATTTAGAAATACGCACAAATATCGCCTATAGTGTCGATATTTACACTTGGTATAAAAAGGATACCGGAATGGCCAAAGCCCGGCATTCCCGCTTCGACTGCAGTCCCGGCTGTGCGGTGGAAGCCGCCATCAGCCTGATCGACGGAAAATGGAAGAGCGTCGTGCTCTTTCATCTCATGGGCGGCACGCTTCGGTTCAACGAGTTGAGGCGACAGATACCGAGCGTCACCCAGCGCATGTTGACCAACCAGCTGCGCGAACTGGAAGAAGACGGGCTTATCGAGCGCAAGGTCTATGCGCAGGTGCCGCCGAAGGTGGAATACAGCCTTTCTCCGCTCGGCCGCAGCATCGAGCCGATCCTGCTCGCATTGAAGAAATGGGGCGACGCCAATATCGACCGGTTTGGCAAGCCGGTGAAGGAATCAGCGTCCTCTGTTCAGGAAGCGGCCTAAAAAGGGCGGCACCTGCCGCCCCTTCCATTGAGCCAGTCGTTACCTACACTGCCCGCTGCTCATGATGCGATAGCCTGCGCGGTCGGCTTCGCAACGGTTCGGGAAGGTTCGCCTGTCATTGCCGCGTTGCGCGCAAACCGGCATGAACTCCCGCGTGCATGCGCCTGCTCCCGGCCTGCCCGGCCTGTTGCCCTGGTGCGGCGGATGCATTCCGCCTGCGCCGCCCCAGCCCGGCCCCGGCCTCGATGAGCAGCGACCGTTCGAAATGACGCGATAGCCCTCTGCACGCGCCTGGCACGAATTGCTGAAGGTTTGACGCGACGATCCGCGCTGCGCGCAGACCGGCGCATAGTTCATCGGGCAGATTCGCGGCGGCTGTGACGGTCCGGGGCGCAGCGGCGGACGATGATCCACCCCGCCTTCCGCAACGCAACCGGCAAGAAGCAGCAGGCCCGCGAGCACGGACAGTTTTCTGAAACGATGAAATTGCATTTTCCTCTCCCTTTGTCCCGCCCCCTAAGATGGCGCAGCCTTCAATAAGGGCAAGTCCTTTCGCGAAAGTGCAAAACCTTGCGGACCATATCGACAACCCGCCCATATAGGTTACCTTGGCCGAAGTTGAGGGGCGGAACAGGCAGCATGAATCGTTACAGGCACAGCATAGCGGTTATCCTCGTTTCGCAGCTTTTCAGCCTGCCTCTCGGCGTCATTTCCTCCCATGCAGCCAGTGAGCCGACCCCGCCGGTCTATGCGCCGCCCCTGCCCCCGGAGAAGAAGACGCCGACCGTGGGCCGCATCTGCCAGCTCATCGGCGCCAATGCAGACGCCCACGGAATCCCGCGTGACTTCTTCGCGCGGCTGATCTGGAAGGAAAGCCGGTTCGACCACAAAGCGGTGAGCCCGGTCGGCGCCGAAGGCATTGCGCAATTCATGCCCTATACCGCCAGGGAGCGGGGGCTCGCCGATCCATTCGATATCGAGCAGGCCATTCCCGCCTCGGCGAGCTTCCTGCGCGACCTGAAAGGCGCGTTCGGCAATTGGGGCCTTGCAGCCGCCGCCTATAATGCAGGCGCGGGGCGCGTTTCCAGCTGGATGCGGTCCGGCGGCTTTCTGCCGCTCGAGACCGAAAATTACGTGCTGGACATTACCGGCGCCCCTGCCGACGACTTCGCCGCCGGCAAGGAGATCATGAACCGGCCGCTCGATCCCAAGCTCGCCTTTCACGACGCCTGCAAGCGCCTGCCGATCGTCCGCAGCGCCACCATTCCGATGTCGCGCGTCAAGCCAAAACCCTGGGGCATACAGGTTGCGGGCAATTTCCGCCGCAGCGCCGCCGTCAATCAATGGACCCGCCTGCGCAGGCAGTTCAGCGCCGTGCTTTCAGGCCACGAGCCGGTCGTCAGCCGCATACGCACGCCAATGGGACGTCGCGGCATCTATGCAGTGCGCATCGGCGCCGACAGCCGCGGGGAAGCCGATGGCATTTGCACAAAACTTCGCGCCGCCGGCGGCGCATGCATAGTTTTACGCAACCGATGAGAAAAACACGGTCAGTACCTGCTAAATCAGCGATATATTAGGGAAACCCTGTTCTGTTTTGGGATTCAACCGAGGATTTTCTTGAAACAATCGTAAAAAAATCAAACGATACCGGTTCGAAGATAACCAATCATGTCGACCCCAAAGAATTTGCTTGCCAAATACCGCTTCATAGATCAGTCTCCATCTGTTCGGGCATTTAGCGAACAAATGGAAGACTGGAAGAACGGCGTGCCGGGGCCGCTATAAGTTCCGGGTCGAAGGCTCCCCTTCGGCAATGATCGGTTCCTTCCCAATGTCGAGAACTGCCTGCATAACCCTCTGCCGGGTGTGTGGTGCGCTTGGCAGAAATAGTAATACCACCGTCTCCACAGGAGCGGTGGCGCCAAGGAAAAGGAACGGATCCCATGGCACAGACCGGACAGGTCAAATTCTTCAATACCGAAAAAGGTTTCGGTTTCATCAAGCCGGACGACGGTGGCGCAGATATCTTCGTACACATCTCCGCGGTACAGGCTTCTGGCCTCACAGGCCTCGCAGACAATCAGAAGGTTTCCTACGAGACGGAACCGGATCGTCGCGGCAAGGGCCCGAAGGCCGTGAACATCACCGTTACCGGTTGATCGTTCATTAAAGAACCTACCACTTGCCCCGGCTTCTGCCGGGGTTTTTTATTGCCTGCGCGGCGCCCCGTCTGGTTTCTTAGAGGTATTCGTTCAAGCGCGAAATATTACAGATACTGCGCGTAATTTACCGGAAAACGGGCGTTTTCCGCAGCCCTTCACCATTGTTCAGCCTCCATTCATGTCGAAAGAGTTAATCACTTATTCACAAACGATACGTGCCCCTTCGGCCAACGTATCGCAGACATTGCAGTCGAGCTTCTGAAGGAGCGAACAATGAACCGATTTGCGAAAACAGCCATTCTGGCAGCGGCATCCCTCGCGGCAGTTGCCGCGCCGCTTGCAACGGCATCGGCAGATTCCTGGGGTCGCCATGGTTGGAATCGTGGTGGCTGGGATCGTCCCTACTACCGCGACCGGCATCGCGGCCATGGCGACGCGGTTGCCGCAGGCGTGATCGGCCTTGCAGCCGGCGCCCTCATCGGCAGCGCGCTGAGCCAGCCGCAGCCGACCTATGTGCAGCCGGCCCCGGTCTATGCGCCGCCTCCGCCGCCGCCTGCCTATTATCCGGCAGCCCCGGCGCGCCAGGTAACCTATTACCGCGCGGGCTATGAGCCATGGAGCCGCGGCTGGTATCAGTATTGCTCCGACCGTTACCGGTCGTTCAATCCGAACACCGGCACCTATCGCGGTTACGACGGGCGCGATCACTTCTGCTCCGCGAATTGAAGCTGGCCAGTCCACCGGACTGGTCTCCTGTCCCGCTTCGATGCGCAGATAATGCCACTAAAAATAAGAAGAACGGCTACCCTGATCTCAGGGTAGCCGTTCTTGTTTGCGGTTTTTCTGTTATGCGTAGCCGATGTCGTTCAGGAACGGATTGGAGCGCCGCTCCTCGCCGAACCGCCCGCCCGGACCATGCCCGCAGATGAAGCCGATATCGTCGCCAAGCGGCAGCAGCTTTTCCTTGATGGAGCGAATCAGCGCCCCATGATCGCCGCCCGGCAAATCGGTGCGCCCGACCGAGCCGTTGAAAAGCACGTCGCCCACAATGGCGAATCGCGCCTCCGGGTTGAAGAACACGACATGCCCCGGTGCGTGGCCCGGCGTGTGGAAGACCTCGAACTCGTGTCCGGCAACGGAAACCTTGTCGCCCTCGTTCAGCCAGCGGTCCGGCGTCACGTTGCGCACGCCTTCGGTAAGGCCGTATTTCAGGCCGGTCGTCGCCAGATTGTCGAGCAGGAATTTGTCATCCTTGTGCGGGCCGATAATGTCCACATCCAGCGCTTCCTTGAGATCGAGCGCAGCCCCGGCGTGATCGATATGGCCATGCGTGATCCAGATGGCCTCGACCTCGACCCCCTGGGATCCAATCGCATCCAGGATGCGGTCTAGGTCGCCACCCGGATCGATCACCACACCCTTCTTGGTCTCGCTGTCGAACAGTATGGTGCAGTTCTGCTGGAACGGCGTGACGGGAACGATGATGGCCTGCAATTGCCCCATTGGTCTTACTCCACTTTATGGCGCGTCCCGCATAAATGACGGTCTGGAAAACGCTTTCTGTCCCACACTAGAACATTTCCAGCAAAAGTGCGAAGCGTCTACGCGGGGAAATCAGTTCACTGGACTGATTTCTTAACCCCCTTCGATGCGTAGGATAATGCGACAAAACAAATACTTAGAGCCCCGCCTGTCCGGTGAAGCTATAGAACATAATTCGCCCCGGGGATCGATAAGATTGTGCTTCAAACAGAACGTCTCGACCGGAACCGCTCCAAACAGATACGGGCGGCTGGTCGCCGCCCGTTTTCCCTCTCCAGGATTTGACCGGGACGCTTCCCCGAAAGCCGCTTCACGGTTTTCGGGACGCGCCCCGACAGTTCGTCTTGCCGGTTGTCCCCACAACCTTACGTTCTGCGGTGCATCAGGCCTTGGCGGCCATCGCGTTCTTGATCAGGCCGACAATGGCCGTGAGTACGATACCGCCGACACCGCCGCCAGCCAGCTGACCGACAACGCCGTTGAGAACGGAATCGAGACCGCCGCCGGATAGCATCGGAAGCAGCTGACCGAGGATGACACCACCGATGCCGCCCGCCACCGTGTTACCCGTGGTTCCCAGACTGATATTCTTGACTGCGCCTGCGATGTTGCCGCCAACCGCGCCAGCGACCAGCTGAAGAATGAGAGGTAGTAGAGCTTCCATAATCGTCACCCCATCTGAGTTTTAAACCGGAATAGCGCGACTCCGGCAAAAAAATCATGTGCCGAAACTTGCCAATGTCAAACAATAACCGACGGAAAAACAAAAAAGCGGCCCGAAGGCCGCTCTTTTTCTGTTTAAAACCCAGTTACTCCGCCGCTGCGCGCTTCGGCTGAACTTCCGCTGAATAGTCATTCATTAGAACATTTGTAATTTCGGAAGGCTTGAACCGGTATTGTCCGATTTCCGAAACCGGCGTCACTTCCGCAGCCGTTCCGCACAGGAAGCATTCGGAGAAACCGGCAAGTTCTTCCGGCATGATTGCCCGTTCGATGACTTCGATGCCGCGACGCTTGGCAAGATCGATGATCGTGCGGCGCGTGATGCCGTCGAGGAAGCAGTCGGGCTTCGGCGTGTGCAGCGCTCCGTCCTTGACGAAGAAGACGTTCGCGCCGGTCGCTTCCGCGACCTGTCCGCGCCAGTCGAGCATCAAGGCATCGGCATAGCCCTTGGCTTCGGCGGCATGTTTGGAGATCGTGCAGATCATGTAAAGACCGGCGGCCTTGGAGCGCGACGGCGCGGTGCGCGGGTCCGGACGGCAATATTCGGCGATGTCGAGCCGAATGCCCTTCATCTTTTCTTCCGGCGAGAAATAGCTCGGCCACTGCCAGATGGCGATGGCCAGATGAATGCGGTTGTTCTGCGCCGACACGCCCAGCGAATCCGAGCCGCGCCAGGCGATCGGGCGCACATAGGCGTCCTCGAAACCCTGCTTCTCGAGAAGCTCGCGGCAGGCATCATTGATTTCCGCGACGCTGAAAGGAATCTCGAAACCGAGAATGCGCGCGGATTCATGCAGGCGTTCGGTATGCTCGTTCAGCTTGAATATCTCGCCGCCATAGGCGCGCTCGCCCTCAAACACGGCGCTCGCATAATGCAGGCCATGGGTCAGCACATGGACTTTCGCATCTTTCCAGTCGACGAATTTTCCGTCCAGCCAGATGAATCCGTCCCGTTGATCGAATGGAATCGCAGCCATTTTCTTGCTCCTTGACTTTCCTCGCGGCGCTGTCTCGACACGGTTACAGGCCGATTTCAGACCGGACAAACTTCTCCGCGACCCGTCTTCCCCAGTTAAATCGATATAAATGGTGAGACGGCCACCTTTTTCTGCGTAACTGCTGGCCTTTTTGTTCAAAATGCTTTGAGGTCACGCAAACATATTGCGCGAAATCCAGCCGGAGCATGCATGGAAAGAAAATAAATCCTCCACCGGGATGGAATATTGCGGGTACTCTTCTCACCGTCCGCGTTCAGACGAACGGCGGCAAAGAGGCCAGCGCAATTATTCCTCCTTCATGCACGCGTCAGCGCAAACATTATTCCAAAAAAGCCAGCTCACGCTTATCGAAAATTATCTGGGCGATTGAATTATGTCAATAATGCTGACATATTTAACGCGGCAGAACGGAGCACAGATGTGAATTCGACGAACGATCTGAATTATATAAGCAATCCGTTGACGGCTGAGGAGGCGGCCGATCTCAACGTGATCGAACTTCTGTTTTTTTCCTATCGCGATTTCACCGCCGACCCTGATCTCATTCTGGAAAAGATCGGATTCGGACGGGCGCATCACCGCGTCCTCTATTTCATCAACCGCAAGCCCGGCATGACGGTTGCGGAACTGCTGGAGGTTTTGCGCATAACGAAGCAAAGCCTGTCGCGGGTGCTCAAGCAGCTCATCGATACCGGCCATGTCGTTCAGGCCACCGGCCTGCATGACCGCCGCCACCGCAAGCTCTATCCGACAAGGAGCGGCCGCGAGCTGACGCTGGCGCTGGCCCTTCCGCAGTCGCGGCGCATTGCGCGCGCGCTGGAGGATTGCGCCCCGCAGGACCGCGCGGTGATCGAACGCTTTCTCTATAATATGGTCAATCCCGAACGGCGTGCGCAGATCGACGAGTTTTCTGCCGATGATCCGTCGTCCCGGCAGGTCTGAGGCGAAGTGTTACGCATCGTTGCAGAAAGTGTCTGAATAAGAAGCGTCAGGCCGTCGCGAAAATGACGGGTTTCGACAAGCTCAGCTTGAGCAATACTTGAAGTATATGCGCCTCGGCAGCGCAGAAAGCCGCTATTTGCAGCAGGGCATGGCGGCTTTGGACCAGACACTGAATGATTGCATAAAAACAGGCGCATGCAGGCAGTGAATGGACGTGCCGCATTCCTGTCGGTAATATGCGTGCCAAAGCATCGGGCATGATGCCGGGATGCTGAAGTCAAATTATCGGAACGGGATCGAAACACGCCATGGCAGCAGAAGAAGAAAAAACGCTTTCGGATGACGCGCCGCATCTCCTCGTCGTTGATGACGATACGCGCATCCGCAGCCTTCTTTCGCAATATCTGACGAATAGCGGTTTCCGTGTCACCATGGCTAGCAGCGCCGCTGAAGCGCGCCGCAAGCTGGAAGGCATCGACTTCGATCTGCTCATCCTCGACGTCATGATGCCGGGCGAAACCGGCGTTTCGCTGACGCGCTCGCTGCGCGAGCAGAAGAATGTTCCCATTCTCATGCTGACGGCATTGTCGGAAACCGACAGCCGCATCGACGGGCTGTCCGCTGGCGCCGATGACTATCTGCCCAAGCCCTTCGATCCCCGCGAGCTGACGCTTCGCATCAACAATATCCTACGGCGCGGCGCGCCTCCGGCGCAGCCGAAGATCGAACAGATCGTGTTCGGCCCCTACACTTTCTTCATCCCGCGCCGCGAATTGAAGAAGGGTTCCGAAACGATCAAGCTGACGGATCGCGAACAGGACATCATGGCGATCTTCGCGGAGCGCGCCGGTGAAACGATCCCCCGTCACGAGCTGACCGGTCAGGACGGCGATGTCGGCGAGCGCACGATCGACGTCCAGATCAATCGCCTTCGCCGCAAGATCGAGCAGGACCCGGCCAATCCGGTCTGGCTCCAGACCGTGCGCGGCATCGGCTACAAGCTGAGCATCGAGTAGCATTCGGCAGAGCCGGGATAGTGCGATCGGAAATGGTATTCTCACAAAACGCGAAGCGCAGCCTGAAAAGAACTTTTCGGCTGCGCCAGACGCCGCGAAGGCCGTCGCGAAGCGCGATCACCGCCCCGAATACCGACCCGAATACCCCCCTTGTGCCGCAGCCAGTGTGGGCCTGACACGATGAAATCGCCCTTGAGAAAATTCTCCCGCTGGTTGGCCCGCACCATGCCCAAGGGGCTTTATGCGCGGTCGCTCATCATCATCATCGCACCGATGGTGCTGCTGCAATCCGTGATCGCCTATGTGTTCATGGAGCGTCACTGGCAGATGGTGACGGAACGTCTGTCCACCGCCGTCGTCCGTGATATTGCAGGCATCATCGATATTCTGGAAACCTATCCGCAGGAACCGGGCTACGATAATCTGATCCGCATCTCGCAGCAGCGGTTGGCGCTGAACATTTCGATCCTGCCGCCCGATCCGCTGCCGCCGCCCGGACCGAAGCCGTTCTTCGCCATTCTCGATTACTTCCTGAGCGAGGAAATCACCCGCCAGATCAACCGGCCCTTCTGGGTGGATACGGTGGGCGATTCCGATCTCATCGAAATCCGCATCAAGCTCGAGGACAAGGTGTTGCGCGTCTTTGCAAGGCGCAGCCAGGCCTATGCGTCCAATACGGGCATCTTCCTGACCTGGATGGTCGGCACCGCGCTCGTTCTGCTCATCATCGCCATCGCTTTCCTGCGCAACCAGATCAAGCCGATCCAGCAGCTTGCCGAGGCGGCGGAAAGTTTCGGCAAGGGGCGCCCCATGCCGGAGGGCTTCCATCCGCGCGGGGCCGAGGAAGTACGGCGCGCCGGCATTGCCTTCATCCAGATGCGCTCGCGCATCGAGCGCCAGATCGAGCAGCGCACGGCCATGCTGTCGGGCGTCAGCCACGACCTGCGCACCATCCTCACCCGCTTCAAGCTGCAACTGGCGCTGGCTGGCCATTCCATCGACACCGAGCCGCTCAATCAGGATATCGCCGACATGCAGACGATGCTCGAAGGCTATCTTGCCTTTGCGCGCGGCGAAGGTTCGGAAGAAACGGCAAGCTATGATGTCACCAAACTCTGCGAGAAGCTGGAGAACGAGGCGCGGCTGCGCGAACGCGGCTTCAAATATCATGTCGAGGGCGACAGCGAGGTTCATGTGCGCCCGAACGCCTTCTCGCGTCTGGTGAGCAATCTCGTATCGAACGCCTTCCGTCACGCGCAAAATGTCGAGCTGTCAATTTCGCATGTCGAAGGCTGGCTGAAAGTCGTCGTGGACGATGACGGACCGGGCATTCCGGAAGACCGGCGGGAAGATGTCTTCAAGCCATTCGTCCGGCTGGATGAAGCGCGAACGCAGGATTCAGGCGGCACGGGCGGGCTGGGGCTTGCCATTGCACGCGACATCGCGCGCAGCCACGGCGGCGACATTTCGCTGGAAGATTCGCCTCTGGGCGGCCTACGCGCCATCATCCATATTCCGGCCTAAGTTTAATGTAATTCTTATACAAGAATAGACGTTATATTTGATGTAATTCATAAAATTCGACTTCATTTAATATTAATCTGCAAGGATTCACCGTTGAAAAAAGAAATAATTTTGTTTTTTGTAATTTATACTTCATCATCGTTCTCGACAGCTGCCATGACGACCGACAATTCCGGCACCTCATCGACTGCCACTGTCATTAAACAAGGGAAGGAAATTCATTATACCGGCTGGCTAAACCAAGCTTCATTTGAAAAACTAAAAAAGCTCTACGATCCTTCGATCACGACGCTGGTTATCGACAGCAGAGGTGGACCGGTAGACACGGGCATGGATCTCGGGGAGTTTATCCATAAAAAGGGTATGGATGTTCATATCAAGCGACACTGCTTCTCTTCTTGCGCCAATTATGTCTTTCCGGCAGGAAAGATCAAATATCTGGACAAGGACAGCCAGCTCGGATGGCATGGCAGTGCATTTCAAATAGTGTCGGACGTGCTTGAAAAAGCGCCAGCCGCTGATAAGGCCAAGCTGTACCGCGCATTAACCGAAGAACGAGCCCGTGAATTCAGTTTCTATTCGTCATTGGGCGTGGAGCCCATGATGCCCCTATACGGCCTGGATCGCCTCGATCACGAATATAAAGACTGCAAGGGCTGGACCTATTCGCTGAAAGCGATGAAACAGCTCAATATTCATAATATTGTTCTTGCAGATAAAATCTGGAAACCGCAGGACACGTTCCAGAATCAGTGCATCTTCTCAATCGATAGCGTAACGCAATAACTACCTCTCTGCCTCCATTCTGAAAAGGTTCCTGAGCTTGCTCAGAAGCCTCCTCAGGATGAGGGATCGACGCGGTTGCTCAACGCGAAATCATCGTGCTCTCAATAAAGCTTGCCGCCGTTCGGCACCGGCTTGTCGATTGCCGCGAGAACCACTTCGCCGTCCTCGTCCGGCATGCCGAGCGTCAGCACTTCCGACATGAAGGGGCCGATCTGCCGCGGCGGGAAATTCACCACAGCCATGACCTGCTTGCCGATGAGTTGCTCGGGCGTGTAGTGCTTCGTGATCTGGGCCGACGACTTCCTGACGCCGATCTTTTCGCCGAAATCGATCTTCAGCTTGAAGGCGGGCTTGCGCGCTTCGGGAAATGGCACGGCTTCCACGATGGTTCCGCTGCGGATATCGACCTTTTCGAAATCTGCCCAGCTGATGGTGGTTGCTTCGCTCATTCTTTCACTCCCCGGCCCGCGCTCCCGGCCTCGCAGAAAACCCGGCGCGAGCGCCGGGCCAAAATTAAACTGATTTATAGTCAGGCGCGACCGACTGTCTCGAACACCACACTTTCCAGCGCCTCGCGGGCCGTGACGCCCGACCAGACCACGAACTGGAAAGCTTGGAAATAGGCCTCGCAGGCTTCCAGCGCCGCCGACAGCAGCACTTCCACCTGACGGCTCGTCGGTTCCGCGCCGCCCGCCAGCAACAGCGACTGGCGATACATGATCGCGCCTTCCTGCTGCCAGAGGTCGAAATGGCCCATCAGCAGTTTTTCGTTGATGAGCGAAAGCAGGCGCATCACTTCGTTGACGCGCGGCTCGGCCACCTTGATGTCGAATGCGCAGGCCAGATGCAGTGCCTCGAAATCCTCCATCCAGGAAAACGAGATGTGATAGTCAGTCCAGTTGCCCGCAACCGAGATTGCGATTTCGTCGTCGCCAGTCCGCTCGAACGTCCAGTCGTTTGAATGCGCGACCTGTTCGATCACATCCACCGGATGCGCCTCACGTGCGAATTCAAGCTCAAGAAGGCTCATGTCCGTTTCCTGTTCTGGGAACCATCTGCCCCCAGATGTTTCCTAATTCCCGGCGTGCAGATAACTGCCCGCCCGCGCCGGTCACCGCGCAAGAACAAGCGCAGGAAAACAGGCACGAATTGATCGGTCGAGGAACCGGCATGCACGGTGGCATGCAAGCGCCCCAATGGCACACGCACATACGCAACTGATACTGGAAAGCAGCCTGAAAGACGCGAAACCTGACACACAGCCCCTCGCCGCCGCCTACATGACCACATTACGAATCATGTAGTGTTTTCAGTCTATTGATGCTGAATCTGAACGCCAGCCCCTTTTCAAAAAAGAGACATGAAAGCATGTGGAAATATATGAAGGGCGGGCCGCACCCCTTGCCTTAACCGACTCTAAGACAAGGGTTTTTGCCACTTGCGGCCTGTTAATAAATATTCAGGGATTATTTTTGGATTTAGCCGAAGTTGAAGCCGATTTTGCCGATTTGGCATCGGAATCGACTTCGAATTTCGCAAGACGCGCTTCGAGAGCTTCGATTCTTGCCAGCAGGGCGCTGTTTTCGGCGCGCGCCTTGATCGCCATTTCACGAACGGCTTCGAAGTCTTCGCGCTGCACCACGTCGAGCGTGTTGAGCACCCGTTCGCCCTGTGAACGCAACGCCGTTTCCACTTCGCGGCGCACGCCCTGCGCAGCGCCTGCCGCATCCGTCACAAGCTTGGCGAGTTCATCGAGAACCCGGTTCTGTCCGCTGGTCATGGCAATCATTCCTTATTTCCAGGAGAGACCTGTTGAAAACATAAATTTGAAATAGGGCCGTCTCGGGTCCGATGCAAGCTCGGCTATGGAAAGTGATCGGCTTCGGCGCAACGAAAGCAAAATCAGGGGCTCCTGCGGGATCGGGAAACCCGAGGCGAATGTACTTAAGGCTGCCTTAAGGGTAGATGAGCACCGCAGGCACCGCAAAACGCGATTTGCAGCACGGCGGGAACGGCTTGACCGGCAAGGGCTGGTCCAGCATGTTCCCTCACAAAACGGAGTGATTTCATGATTGAGACGTTGCTGCCCGTATCGGCGCTCGCCTTCCCCAATATCGATCCGGTGATTTTCCGGATCGGGCCGCTGGCAGTGCACTGGTACGGCCTCGGCTATGTGGTCGGCATCATGTTCGCCTGGTGGTATGGCAAGAAGCTCCTGCGAAGCCACCGCCTGTGGGCGAACAACCAGCCGCCCATGGCCCCGGAAGCGCTCGACGACTTCGTCATCTGGGCCGCGCTCGGCGTCGTGCTTGGCGGGCGCATCGGCTATGTGCTCTTCTATAATTTCTCCTTCTACATCTCCAACCCGCTCGCCATTCCGGCGGTCTGGGATGGCGGCATGTCGTTCCACGGCGGCATTCTGGGCACGACGCTCGCCATGATCCTGTTTGCCCGCTCACGCGGCATCAGGGTGTGGAGCATGTTCGACACGATTGCCGCCGGCGTGCCGGTCGGCCTCGGCGTCGTGCGCGTCGCCAATTTCATCAATTCGGAACTCTGGGGCCGGGTCAGCGATGTGCCATGGGCGGTCTATTTCCCCAATGGCGGCCCGTTGCCGCGCCATCCAAGCCAGCTTTACGAAGCCTTGCTCGAGGGTCTCGTGCTCTTCTTCGTGCTGTTCCTGCTCGTCTGGGTCGGACGCAAGCTGAAGAAACCCGGCTTCATCGCAGGCGCATTCGTCACCGGCTACGGCCTCAGCCGCATCGTGGTGGAATTCTTCCGCGAGCCGGACGCCCAGCTTGGCTATCTCCTCGGCGGCTGGCTCACCATGGGCATGGTGCTTTCGGTGCCAATGGTGCTGATTGGCCTGTGGGCCATGTGGCGCGCCAACCGCGCAGCAGCCAAAGATGCCTGAGTCATTGCTGAAAGACCGGCTGAAACGCCTGATTGCCGCCTCCGGGCCGATCAGCGTCGCCGATTACATGGCCGCCTGCCTCGGCGACCGCGAGGCTGGCTATTATACCACGCGAGAACCTTTCGGACGTGACGGCGATTTCATCACCGCGCCGGAAGTGAGCCAGATGTTCGGCGAGCTGATCGGCATCTGGTGCGTCAGCGAATGGGATGCGCTGGGACGCCCGGACAATGTGGTGCTGTGCGAGATCGGCCCCGGTCGCGGCACGCTGATGAGCGACATGCTGCGCACCATCGGCAGGCTTGCCCCGCAAATGCTTGGCGCTGCCCGCATCGCCATGGTCGAAACCAGCCCGCGCCTTGTCGAAAGGCAAAAGGAAAAGCTGGCCGGTGCAGGCGTAAAAATCGACTGGTTCGAGCGCTTTTCCGACATAGCTGACGGGCCCCTGATCCTCGTCACCAACGAACTCTTCGACGCCATTCCTTTCCGCCAGTTCGTCAAGGTGGGTGGCCGCTTTGTCGAACGGATGATTTCGCTCGACGACAAGGACGAATTTCACTTCGTCAGCGGTCTGGGCGGCATAGATCCGGCTCTCCTTCCGCAAGATCACGCCACGGCGGAGGAAGGTGCCATCTTCGAAGCGGCCCCGGCGCGCACGGCCCTGATGCAGGAAATCGCCAGCCGTATTGCCACAACGCGCGGCGCGGCGCTCAACATCGATTACGGCCATCTGGAATCCGGTTTCGGCGATACGCTGCAAGCCATGCTGAAACACAGTTTTGACGATGTGTTCGCCCATCCGGGGGAAGCCGATCTTACCAGCCATGTCGATTTCGACATGCTGGAGAAGGCGGCACGCGCCAGCAATTGCAGGACCGGAACGATGACGCAGGGCGAGTTTCTGCTCGCAATGGGCCTGATTGATCGCGCCGGACGGCTGGGCGCGGGCAAGGATGCGGCATTTCAGGAAAAAATCCGGCAGGATGTCGAAAGACTGGCCGCGCCCGACCAGATGGGAACCTTGTTCAAGGTGCTGGCCATCAGCGATTCCGACACAAAGCTCATTCCTTTTGCAGTCCCATGTTAGTGAAAGCTTCGATTGACAAGCCAACCGACCTCCCCCACCATCCCGCCGTTTAACGAAAGAATGCCATGACCGACATGCCGCAACCGCTCCGTTCGCCTCTCCTTGAAAAGCCCGTCGGACAGAACGGGAAGCGGATTGCGCACGGCTTCTTCACCCGCAAGGGCGGCGTTTCCGATGGCATCTATACGGGCCTCAACGTCGGAAGCGGATCGAACGATGTACCGGAAAAGGTCGCGGAGAATCGCCGCCGCGTAGCCGAAAGCCTCGGCGTTGCGCCCGATCATCTCATGACCGTGCATCAGGTTCATTCGCCCGATGTCCTCCACGTCACCGAACCATTCGGCAGCCCGCGCCCGAAGGCCGACGCCATGGTGACCAATGTTCCCGGCATCGCTATCGGTGCGCTTTCCGCCGATTGCGGGCCAGTGCTGTTTGCCGATCACGAAGCGGGAATCATCGGCTCTGCTCATGCGGGATGGCGCGGCGCTTTCGGCGGCGTGCTGGAAAACACCATCGAAGCCATGATCGGGCTCGGCGCGAAGCGCGAGAATATCGTGGCTGTTCTCGGCCCCACCATCGGCCCCGACAATTATGAGGTAGGACCGGAATTCTATGCCGAATTCATCGGCAGGGACCCGGCCTATACCGCCTATTTCCGCCCATCCGACAAGGCGGACCACAAGCTGTTCGACCTGTGGACGTTCATCACCGACCGCCTGACGAAGGCAGGTGTGCAGGCGGAATCGCTGCGCCAGTGCACCTATGCCGACGAGGAGCAGTTCTATTCCTACCGGCGCACCACCCATCGCAATGAACCCGATTACGGGCGTCAGATCGCAGCCATTGCCATCATAGAAGACACCGCCACCCAGGAAGATTAGGAGAACCGCATGGCCCTTCACTTCGAGCCGGAAGAATTCGCCGCACGTCGCGACCGTCTGACCTTGAAGATGGAGGAGGAGAAGCTGGATGCCCTTCTGCTGTTCGCACAGGAGAGCATGTACTGGCTGACCGGCTATGACACGTTCGGCTTCTGCTTCTTCCAGTGCCTCGTCGTGAAAGCCGACGGGTCCATGGTGCTGATGACCCGCTCCGCCGATCTCCGGCAGGCGCGTCATACGTCGAATATCGAGAATATCGTGGTCTGGACCGACCGCGACAATGCCAATCCGGCTTCGGACCTGCGCAATGTCCTGACGGAACTCGACCTTCTCGGCACGCGGATCGGCATCGAATACCAGACGCACGGCCTCACCGGCGCAAATGCCCGCAAGCTGGACGAACAGTTGCAGAGCTTTGCCAAGCTTTACGATGCGTCCGGCATGGTGGATCGCCTGCGCCTGCTGAAGAGCCCTGCCGAAATCGCCTATGCCAAGCGCGCCGCGGAACTCAGCGACGATGCGCTTGATGCGGCGATCAAGCTGACCAAAGGCGGCGCGAGCGAAGCCGATATTCTGGCTGCGATGATGAGCGCCAATTTCGCGGGCGACGGCGATTATCCGGCGAACGAATATATCATCGGCTCGGGCGACGACGCCCTGCTCTGCCGCTACAAATCCGGCCGGCGCAAGCTGAACAAGAACGACCAGCTCACGCTCGAATGGTCGGGCGTCTTCCGGCATTACCATGCGCCGATGATGCGCACGCTGATCGTCGGCAAGCCGACAACGCATCATCAGGAGCTTTACGCCGCCGCGCGCGAGGCGCTGGAAGCCGTGGAAGCGGCGATGACGCCCGCCTCGACATTTGGCGACGTGTTCGATGCCCATGCGCGGACCATGGAGGCGCATGGCCTCACCCGCCACCGCCTCAATGCCTGCGGTTATTCGGTGGGCGCGCGCTTCACGCCGTCATGGATGGACCCGCAGATGTTCTATGCCGGAAATCCGGAAAGCATCCAGCCGGACATGACGCTTTTCGCGCATATGATCATCATGGATTCCGATACGCAGACCGCCATGACGCTGGGACAGACATATCTCACAACAAATGGGGCTGCTCAGCCATTATCCCGCCATTCTCTTGATATGATTGTCAAATGAGGCGCAATCGGCGATAAAACGGCACGTCGGGAAAAGTCGACGGAATGAACTGAAATGCCCTATCGCAGAGAACCTGCGCCTTCAGGAGCATGAAGCCGAACATGAACAAGGCACATCTTTCAACGATGCTGTTTCTGGCCGGGATGCTGACAAGCGTCCTCGCTGCCTGCAACAGCACTGAATCCGCGCTGAACGTGCAAGGCAGCAATCAGGGCCCGGGTCAAGCCTCTGGCCAGAGTTCGGGCCAAACCGTTGCACCGGCCACGACGCCCGGCACCCCGGCGACCGGCGCCGCGCAACCCGCCGGAACAACCGCAACCGGCACCCCGCCCGCAACCACCGCGCCAGCGGCGCCGCAGCGCAGTGCAGGCCTCAAGCCGGGCAAGCTGCATATCGCCCCCATCGTCGGCGCGCCGGTCAATGTGGTGACGCCGCTGACCCATCGCATCAACGATGACGCCAAGGCAAAGGGCATCGAACTTGCGGGCAATAATGATACGGGCGCGGCCTATGTGATGAAGGGATATTTCTCCGTTCTTTCGGAAGATAACCAGACCACGGTTCTCTACGTCTGGGACGTTCTCGATGCGTCCGGCAACCGCCTTCACCGCATACAGGGTCAGGAGAAAGTTCCGGGCGCTGCGGCAGACTCATGGAGCGTCGTTCCGGCTTCCGCAATGCAGGCAATCGCCGACCGCACCATGCAGGAATATTCGACCTGGCTTGCGGCAAATCGCGCATAGAAACTTGCTTCGGCAGCAAAAGACTGAAATCTTTTGCTGAATCCGTCTGTCATACTGTGGGAAAGCCGCAATACCGGCCTTTTTGCAGCAATTGTGTCCCTTCGGGCCTTGCAATAACTGTGACTCTTTGCAATAGCCCCCGCATCCGAAAGAACCTTGCAAGCTGCTGTACTTGATCCCGTCAGATAAGTACGCAGCTTTAAAATTTTTGAGATTGTCCGTTACGGCGGACTTTTGCGACAACCAGACTGCAAACCGCGACCGCATCGGCGTCAGAGGCAAAAGAATGAAACTTTTCGCAGGCAACTCCAACCGGGTTCTTGCCGAATCCGTTGCTCAATATCTCAACATTCCGCTCGGTAAGGCCAGCGTTCGTCGCTTCGCCGATCAGGAAATCTTCGTAGAGATTCAGGAAAACGTGCGCGGCGAAGACGTATTCGTTCTGCAATCGACCTCCTACCCGGCAAACGATCACCTGATGGAACTGCTCATCATGATCGATGCCTTCCGCCGTTCCTCGGCCCGTCGCATCACCGCAGTCCTGCCCTATTTCGGCTATGCCCGCCAGGACCGCAAGCCCGGCCCGCGTACGCCGATCTCGGCCAAGCTCGTCGCCAACCTCATCACCGAAGCCGGCGCCAACCGCGTCCTGACGCTTGACCTTCACGCCGGTCAGATCCAGGGCTTCTTCGATATCCCGACCGACAACCTCTACGCCGTTCCGGTCATCGCCCGCGATGTGAAGGCCCATTATGCCACCGGCAACTGCATGGTCGTATCGCCGGACGTCGGCGGCGTGGTGCGCGCCCGTTCGCTCGCAAAGCGCATCGACGCGCAGCTCGCCATCGTCGACAAGCGTCGTGAGCGCCCGGGTGAGTCGGAAGTCATGAACGTCATCGGCGATGTTTCCGGCAAGGACTGCCTGCTGTTCGACGATATCGTCGATTCCGGCGGCACGCTCTGCAATGCAGCCGAAGCCCTCCTCAACAAGGGCGCCAACAGCGTCACCGCCTATATCACGCACGGCGTTCTGTCCGGCGGCGCGGTTGCGCGTATCGCCTCGTCCAAGCTGAAGGAACTGGTCATCACCGATTCCATCCAGCCGACCACCGCCATCAACGACGCGCCGAACATCCGCGTGCTGTCGATCTCGGACCTCATCGGCGAAGCCATTGCCCGCACGGCAGCGGAAGAGTCGGTTTCGAGCCTGTTCGACTAAAACAACAGCCTGAGGGCGATCCCGAAACATGCCGCCAGCAACAGCACGAGCGGCATGTTCATCCTGAAGACGACAAGCAACAATGCCGCCGCGCCTGCGATCAGGACGGCGGCATTGTCTATTGTGCTCCAGACCGGAAGCGGCAGCGTGAAGGGACCGACAGCCTTCTCCACGACCTGTGAAAACAGGACATGCAGCGAGAACCACAGCGCCAGATTGGCAATCACACCCACGACCGCAGCCGTAATGCCGCCCAGCATCGCCGACAGCCAGCGCACCTGACGCAGCCGCTCCACGAATGGCGCGCCTGCCAGTATCCATAGAAAGCAGGGCACGAAGGTAAACCACAGCGCGATCAATCCGCCGAAAAAGCCGCCGAGCAGCGGCGACAGGCCCGAAAGGTTCGCCGCCCCCACGAAGCCGACGAATACCAGCACGAGGATCAGCGGTCCCGGCGTGGTTTCGGCAAGACCAAGCCCGGTCAGCATCTCGCCGGGCTTCATCCAGCCGAAATGCTCGACCGCCTGCTGCGCCGTATAGGAAAGGGCCGCATAAGCGCCGCCGAACGTTACCGCCGCAAGCTTCGAGAAAAAGGCAGCTTCCTGCACGAAGACATGCCCCCCGCCAAAGGCGAGGAAGAGCCCGATCAGAGGCAAAAGCCACAGCCCGCCCCAGATCAGTGTCTGCTGCGTGAATTCCCGCAGCGCACCGGGTGTCGCCTGCCCCAGAACTGTTGCTGCACTATTTCCCTGAATGGCATGGCGCAGGCCACCGGCGACAGCCGCCAGCAGCACGACGAGCGGAAACGGCAGTTTCAAAAGCGCTATCGCAATGAATGCCGCGACCGCCACGCAATAGGAAAAACCCGACGCCAATGTCCGTCTGGCCATCCGATAGAGCGCCTCAAAGACCACGGCCAGCACCGCAGCCTTGAGGCCGAACAGCAATCCCGCCACAACATCGACATGCCCGAAGGCGACATAAAGCGCCGACAATGCCAGCATGACGACAGCGCCGGGCAGCACGAACAAAAGCCCGGCCAGCAAGCCGCCGCGCCAGCCTTTCACAGCCCAGCCGGAATAGGTCGCAAGCTGCATGGCTTCCGGCCCGGGCAGCAACATACAGAAATTGAGCGCATGGATCAGCCGCTCCTGATCCATCCATTTCTTCTCATCCACGAGAACGCGCTGCAACATGGCGATCTGCGCTGCCGGCCCGCCGAAGGACAAAAGCCCGATCTTGCCGAATGTCGCGAAAAGTTCTTTGAAATCCGGCTGCTTTATTGGCTGTGTCACGCTGTCATCCTGAATGATCCGACCAAGCTCTTGCTGACAATCATTACAGGTTCATGACGGTTTTCACAGGCTTACTCGGCTGCGGCACCTTCTTCGGCCAGATCATCCGGCGCATTCGGATCGCCCGGCGCGGTCTCACAGGCAAGATCGGGGAAATTGACGATGCGCATTCCCTTGAAGTCGTTGCGCACGACCAGAAGCCCGCGCTCTTCGAAATAGGTCAGGAGACGCCGCGCACGACTGAACGAATGCGTGCCATAGGCCCGCGCCAGCGCCGCGTCGGACGGGCAAGGCGCACCCGTCACCGCTGCCTGCGCCACGATCAGGAACACGCCCTGCACATCGTCGGTGAGGCTTTCCGAAAGGATAAGCGCCTGCTGCCATGTCTCGCCATTGGCGACATCGCTTTCAATGCTGGCTTGCGCCACGGCGAGCCTGCGCCGGAAGGCAGGCAGGGCCAGCGGTTCGCCCGGAACGCGGTGAATGCGGCAACGCACCAGAAAGTCCTGATAGAGAACGGCAACCGAGCGGAACGAGGCCTCCGGATCGTCCACGATCTCGCGCATCACCTTTTCCAGAAGCTCTTCGCGTTCGGCTTCCACGATGCCGGGGAAAAGCGGCGCTTCGACCGGTTCGGCTTCCGGTTTGGGTTTTGCCACCTGAGCCAGGATTTCCGCCGTCGATGGCGGCGGTGGCGGTGGCGGAGCCCTGCGCACAGCGGTGCGGATTTCCTGCGGCGCAGGCGTGAAGATAAGATCAAGCGCATCTTCGGGCGCATCGGGAAGCGGCATCAGTTTCGGCGAAGAAGACCGTGCCGATGTTTCCACCTTGCCGATTTTGATCGGCAATGGACGGCGCGACAAGGCGGGCCCAAGCGCCACAAAATGCCCGCGCTGCAAATCGCGGAACATTTCAGCTTGTTTGCGTTCCATGCCGAGAAGGTCGGCGGCCCGCGCCATGTCGATATCGAGAAAAGTGCGCCCCATCAAAAAATTCGAGGCCTCGGCGGCGACGTTCTTGGCGAGCTTCGCCAGTCGCTGCGTCGCAATAACCCCGGCAAGACCGCGTTTTCGACCACGGCACATGAGGTTGGTCATCGCGCCCAGCGAAAGCTTGCGCGCTTCATCCGACACTTCACCGGCGGCGGCAGGCGCAAAAAGCTGCGCTTCGTCCACAACGACCAGCATCGGATACCAATAATCGCGTTCGGCATCGAAAAGTCCGCCAAGAAAAGCCGCAGCCGAGCGCATCTGCTGCTCGACGTCCAGGCCTTCCAGATTGAGCACGACGGAAACACGATGCTGGCGGATGCGTCCGGCAATGCGGGTCAGTTCGGCTTCGGTGCGGGCGGCATCAACGACGACATGGCCGTAGAGATCGGCGAGCGTGACGAAATCCCCTTCGGGATCGACGATGCACTGCTGCACCCATTGCGCGCTCTGTTCCAGCAGGCGGCGCAGAAGATGCGACTTGCCCGAGCCGGAATTGCCCTGCACGAGCAGGCGCGTGGCGAGAAGCTCCTCAAGATCAAGCATGGCCTGCTTGCTGCCGCCAAGCGCCGCTGCCGAGGCAGAACCGCTTCCAGCAACAGAACCCATGTCGATACCGACCTGCATCTCGCCTCCTTGTTTCAACATTGCAGGAACAGACGACTCGCGCAGAAAACCGGCCAGTCGATCAGGCACCCGCTTAACACTTTTGCGGCTGTCATTGCCACCCGTTAAGACAAATGCCCACAGGTGCCGGGCAGTAGATTTCAACCTGAAGTTTTGATAGCAATCCTGTCAAGGGGCAAAAGCAGCAAGCGTCTAGTGTGGCGAATCCGAAATTGGTCTCACGCGATAGCAAGCTGTGTACGAATTTCGGATTCAAAGCCACACTAGTAACATATAGAATCTAGTGTGGTTTACGGATTTGAAGTTCCTGAACGCTGATGCCATGCAAATTATAGGAACTTCAAATCCACCACACTATCCAGCGGGCGCGTCGGGGAGGATGGGAGCCTGATTCAAAAAGCGGCATGTGCGCGCGAAAATGGTGAGTTTCGAGTACCGGAACGGAACGTACTTAATGGTACGTGAGTACCGGAACGCAGACAAATTGCCATTTGCAGCCGCACAGGGCGACTTTTGGAACGGGCTCCCGGTCGCTCCGACCTATGCAAAGGCTTTGCCCTCTATTCGGAGGTGAATTGAATGTGGTTAATACCCATTAGATTCACGCTTAGAATAAAGAAAACCCGCACCAGCTGGCGAGCTACAGTGCGGGTACAATTCTTTATCTAAGAACACGGTAGCTGGAGTTCGCGCTTCAGCTACCGATCCGGATATAGGCCATCGGGATCACTTTTTCAACTATCGCCCGTCAGCCTCCGTGGGAGGCAAACCCAAAAAACTTGCACCGCCGCGCGCTATGCTCTATAGCACCGCCATCCGCGTAGACACCCTTGGAGGCAACGCGGAATGGAGCGGTCCGGTCTTTCACCTTGTGACAGACGATACGGGCTGTTTCATGTCGTTTGTTGAAGCATGGTCCCGAAAAGTGGAAACCGGTTTTCGGAGAAGATCATGCGCAGATTATACAGCGGGCGACACTCCAGTAACATCGAAAGGAAATGCCATGAGCGAGACTTACGTGCTCAAGGCCGATCTGCGTACCCGGGTTGGTAAGGGGTCCTCCCGCGAACTGCGTCGCAACGGCCAGATTCCTGCAGTCATCTATGGCGACAAGCAGGAACCCCTCGCAATCGCCGTCTCCTACAAGGAGATCTTCTACAAGATTCATGGCGGTGGCTTTAAGACCACTGTTGCCACGATCGAAGTGGACGGCAAGAAGATTCAGGTCCTCCCGAAGGACTACCAGCTGGATCCGGTCCGTGACTTCCCGCAGCATGTCGACTTCCTGCGCGTTTCCGCGAAGTCGGTCGTCCATGTGAATGTTCCGGTCCACTTCAAGAACGAAGAAGCAGCTCCGGGCATCAAGCGCGGCGGCGTTCTCAACATCGTTCGTCACGACGTTGAACTGATCGTTCCGGCCAATGCAATTCCGGAAGCACTCGATGTCGACCTGACCGGCCTCGAAATCGGCGACTCCGTCCACATTTCGGCAATCAAGCTGCCGAAGGGCGTGACGCCTGCTATCCAGGATCGCGACTTCACCATCGCCACGATCGCTGCTCCTGCCGGCCTGAAGTCGGAAGAAGCTGCCTCGGAAGGCGCTGCGGAAGAAGCCAAGGACGCCGAGTAATTATTTAGGGGCTCAAACCATGCTGCTCATTGCAGGTCTTGGCAATCCGGGCCCCAAATATGCGCATAACCGGCACAATATCGGTTTCATGGCGGCGGATGAAATATTCCGCCGCCATCGCTTTTCCAACTGGCAGAAGAAGTTTCAGGCCGAGATCGCCGATGGCGTGATCGATGGCGAAAAGGTGCTGCTCATCAAGCCGCAGACCTTCATGAACCTTTCCGGCCAGTCTGTCGGCGAGGCCATGCGCTTCTACAAGCTGACGCCTGCCGATCTCGTCGTGATCTATGACGAACTCGATCTCAATCCCGGCAAGCTGCGCATCAAGACCGGCGGCGGCTCCGGTGGCCATAACGGCATCAAGTCCATCGACGCCCATATGCAATCCTTCCCCGGCGGCCAGAATTATCGCCGCATGCGGCTTGGCATCGGCCATCCCGGCGCGAAGGAACTCGTGCATAACTATGTTCTCGGCGATTTCGCCAAGGCCGACAATGAATGGCTGGATACGCTTCTGGGCGCTGTCGCCGATAATGTCGCCATGCTCGCCCGCGGCGAGGACAACAGTTTCATGAACCGCGTTGCGCTCGCCATGGGCGACGGCAATCAGCGTCCCAACGGTTTCAAGGCCGACCCCGCGCAGCTTGAAAAAGCCCCGCCCGAAGCAAAGGCAAAGGTGCAGAGCCATATCCGCCAGGCCCGGCCAAACCAGAAAAAGCCGAATATTCCCGAAAGCGGCCCGATGGCCGACATGCTCAAGCGGCTTTTCGGGAAAAAGGATTGACGCTGTGCCGTCCTATGACGCATAGCCACACCAAGAAAATTCTAGTCTGATAGGTACGATCATGGGTTTCAAATGCGGCATCGTTGGCCTGCCAAACGTTGGCAAGTCGACGCTTTTCAACGCGCTGACCAAAACGGCCGCCGCACAGGCCGCGAACTATCCATTCTGCACCATCGAGCCGAATACCGGCGAAGTGGCCGTTCCGGACCCGCGCCAGAACGAAATCGCCAGGATCGCCGGTTCGAAGGAAATCATCCCGACCCGCATCAACTTCGTGGATATTGCGGGCCTCGTGCGCGGCGCCTCGAAGGGCGAAGGCCTCGGCAACCAGTTCCTCGCCAATATTCGCGAAGTCGATGCCATCGTGCATGTGCTGCGCTGCTTTGAGGATGACGACATTACCCACGTTGAAGGCCGCATCGATCCCGTATCGGATGCCCAGACGGTGGAAACGGAGCTGATGCTGTCGGACCTCGAAAGCATCGAGCGCCGCATCGTGCAGATCCGCAAGCGCGCGACCGGCAAGGACAAGGAAGCGCTCACCGTCCTGCCGGTGATGGAAGCCGCGCTTGAACTGCTTCAGAACGGCCAGCCTGTTCGCCTGATGCTGAAGGACATTTCTCCCGAGGACCTGCTGACGCTGAAGGGCCTGAACCTTCTGACCTCGAAGCCTGTGCTCTATGTCTGCAACGTCGCGGAAGGCGATGCTGCGAAGGGCAACGAATACAGCGCCGCCGTTGGCAAGATGGCCGAGGAACAGGGTGCCCAGACGGTCATCATTTCGGCTGCGATCGAGGCGGAAGTCGCGCAGCTTCCCGATGAGGAAGCCAGGGAATATCTGGAAAGCATGGACCTTGAGGAGCCGGGCCTCGACCGCCTGATCCGCGCCGGCTACAAGCTGCTCGACCTCATCACCTATTTCACCGCTGGCCCCAAGGAAACCCGCGCCTGGACCATCAAGCGCGGCACGAAGGCCCCCGCCGCCGCCGGTGTCATCCACACCGATTTCGAGCGCGGCTTCATCCGCGCCCAGACCATCGCCTATGAAGACTACGTCAAATACAACGGCGAAGTCGGCGCGAAGGAAGCTGGAAAAGCGAGGGACGAAGGCAAGGAATACATCGTCCATGACGGCGATGTGATGCTGTTCCGCTTCAATACCTGATAGCAGGGCGCTGAATGCTAGCGCATCACGCCCCGAAAATCCTCAATCACCGCATGGGCTCAACCAGGTCTCGATGAGTCAGGCTCAACGAGATTTAGAGCATTTCCAGCAAAAGTGTGAAACGTCTACGCGGGGAAATCAGTTCACCGGACTGATTTCTTATCCCGCTTCGATGCGTTGGATAATGCGATAAAACAAATAGTTAGAGCGGTTCCGGCGATTCTGTCAGGACAGGAACCGCTCTGCTATAAGGCGCGCCTCCCAAAAGTGTGAACTGATTTCGCGTCTGGATAATGTGTAGTGATGTGGGAGAGTTTTTGATTCCGGGAGGTGTCACCTATACTCTCGACGCCTATCTTTCCCTCACCCTGAGGAGCCGTTGAAAACGGCCTCTCGAAGGGCTGAGGGGAAACGCACAGTGCCTGCCCTCTTCCTTCGAGACGGCTCCCTCGCAAGCTCGCGAGCCTCCTCAGGAGGAGGGAAAATCGTGGTACGATTCAGTGTGAGTGCATCGCACTTTATGAGTATGGAGGAGATCGAGGGTGAGCAAGCCTCTGCCGAAATATGCCTACGAGGACATGGAACCGGGAATGACCCTTCCCTTCGGTCCTCGTACGATCAGCAAGGAAGAAATCATCGAATTTGCCAGCGCGTTCGATCCGCAGCCCTTCCATCTGGACGAGGAAGCGGGCAAGGCCAGCGTGCTGGGCGGGCTGGCCGCATCGGGATGGCACACCGTTTCCCTCATCATGCGGCTGGTCTGTGATGCCTATCTGACTGATTCCACCTCGCAAGGCGGTCCCGGCGTGGAATTTACGCGGTGGAAGCGTCCCGTGCTCGCAGGCGATACGCTGAACGGCGTGACGACCATCAAGGACAAGCGCATTTCCCGGTCGCGCCCGGCAATCGGGCTCGTGACGTTCCATCATGAACTGTTCAATCAGCGCGGCGAAAGCGTCTGTGAAATGCAGCATCCATGCATGATGTTGCGCCGTGACTACGATGCGGCTGCGGGAGATGCGTCATGAGTTTTCTGGAAGACAATCTCGGACAGGCCGTCATTATCGGCAGCTATACGTTTACGGCCGAGGAAATCATCGATTTCGCGCGGAAATACGATCCGCAGCCGTTTCATCTCGATAGCGAAGCAGCAAAGAAGAGCGTCTTTGGCGGGCTGTGCGCTTCCGGCTGGCACACGACGGCAGTGTTCATGAAGCTCAACGTCGCCTCCATCGTGAAGGCAACGAAGGACGCCCTGAAGCGCGGCGAAACACCGCCGACATTCGGTCCCTCGCCCGGCTTTGAGAACCTGAAATGGCCGAAGCCGGTCTATGCCGGGGATACGATCACCTATAAGCGCGTGGTCCACACAATCAGGCCGCTCGCTTCCCGCCCCGGCTGGTCGATGCTGACGATGACGACCAACGCCCATAACCAGAATGGCGAGGAAGTCCTGTCCTTCGACAATGCGGCAATGGTGAAGCTGCCACCAAAAGCAGACCTCTGAAACAACAAAGCCCGGAGCGATCCGGGCTTTTTCATTAACTCAGTCGCCCTCGAAGGCGACAAGCGTGCGCACCGGCACGCCGAGCGCTTCGAGCTTCTTGCGGCCACCCAGATCCGGCAGATCGATGATGAAGCAGGCCGCAACGATTTCCGCGCCCATCTGAAGCAGGAGCTTCGCCGCCGCTTCCGCGGTTCCGCCCGTGGCGATCAGGTCGTCCACCAGAATGATCCGCTCGCCCTTTTCAATCGCGTCGCGATGCATTTCCATTTCGTCGATGCCGTATTCAAGGCTGTAGGCGATGCGCACCGTATCGCGCGGCAGCTTGCCCTTCTTGCGGATCGGCACGAAACCGGCGGAAAGCTGGTGCGCGATTGCGCCACCCAGAATGAAGCCTCGCGCCTCGATACCGGCTACCTTGTCGACCTTGTTGCCTGCATAGGGATAGACCAGTTCGTCGACCGAGCGGCGGAATGCCTGCGCGTCGCCCATGAGCGTCGTCACGTCGCGGAACTGGACGCCCGGCTTCGGATAGTCCGGAATGGTGCGGATCGCATCCTTCAGACTGGCTTTAAATCCGGATTCCATTTTCCATCCTTTCAGGCGGCCTGCAGGCCGGTAAAACTAATCAAGGCAAAGTCGGGGCAAAGCTCCTTTACACCCGCAAACGAGCAAAATGCAAAAGAAACCGCCTGTTTTTGCCAGGAATATTGCGGCGAAGCACGGACATTTTCATGGCTTAATTGTGGCAAAGCAGCCAGTGCTCGTTTCCCCGGCCAAATTCCGGCTGGCTCCGGGACAAAAAAATGGGCGCCCGTGGCGCCCATTTTTCAACCTTGACTGACCTGTCAGTGCTTCACATCCGACCAGATCGAACGCTTGGCGACATAGACCAGACCCGCAAAGAGGATCAGGAACACCATGACCCGGAAGCCGGTCCGCTTGCGTTCTTCGAGATGCGGCTCGGCAGCCCACATCAGGAAAGCCGAAACGTCGCGTGCATACTGGTCCACCGTCTGCGGCGAACCGTCGTCATAGGTGACCTGGTCGTCGCTGAGCGGCTTCGCCATGGCGAGCGCCTTGGCCGAAATGAAGTACGGATTGTAATGCGTACCTTCGGCGATCTGCATGCCTGCCGGCGGCTGTTCGTCGAAACCGGTCAACAGGGAATGGATATAATCCGGGCCACCTTCGGCATATTGCGTGAATATATCGAAGATGAACTGCGGGAACCCACGCTCCACTGCGCGCGCCTTGGCAATCAGCGAGAAGTCCGGCGGCGCCGCACCGTTGTTTGCCGCCGCAGCCGCAGCCGCGTTCGGATATGGCGACGGGAAGTGGTCGGTCGGAAGCGCCTTGCGGGTGAACATTTCGCCATCCGCGTTCGGGCCGTCCTGCACTTCATATTCAGCGGCAAGGGCCTTGACCTGTTCTGGCGAATAACCGAGGCCTTCCAGCGTGCGGAAGGCGACCAGGTTCATCGAATGGCAAGCCGAGCAGACTTCCTTGTAGACCTTCAGGCCGCGCTGCAGCTGGCCCTTGTCATAGGTTCCGAACGGGCCGGCGAAGCTCCACTTTTCCTGCTTGGGATGGTGGATCGGAAAATGTTCCGGCTCCGCGGCATTACCGCCTTCCTCAGCCAAGGCACCACCCACCGTACTGGCGAAGGCGATACCAAGCGCGACCAGCGGAACAATACCGAAGGCAGCGAAATTCTTGAGGATGTTTTTCATTGTTACGTCCTTCATCTCTCTCGCTGGTTCAGCCCCGAGTTTCTACAGGGATTTCCACTGGGGTAATCTCGGCCTTGCCGCTCTTCTCCAGAACCGCCTCGGTGATCGAGTTCGGCAAACGCTTGGGCGTTTCGATCAGGCCGATGACCGGCATGATGATGATGAAGAAGGCAAAGTAGTAGAGCGTACCCAGCTGCGCCATGAAGACGTAGGAACCTTCCGCAGGACGCGAACCGAGCCAGCCGAGGAAGATGGCGTTGATCACGAACAGCCAGAAGAACAGCTTGAACCACGGACGATAGACAGCCGAACGAACCTTCGACGTATCGAGCCATGGCACGACGAAGAGGATTGCGATCGAACCGAACATGGTCAGAACGCCGCCGAGCTTCGAATCGATCGGGCCGATATTGAAGGTGATGGCGCGCAGCATTGCGTAGAACGGCAGGAAGTACCATTCCGGAACGATGTGGGCAGGCGTCTTGAGGGAATCGGCCGGGATGTAGTTATCCGGATGGCCGAGGAAGTTCGGCATGTAGAAGATGAAGTAGGCGAAGAACACGAAGAAGACGAGCGCGCCGAAAGCGTCCTTGATGGTCGCATATGGCGTGAACGGCAGCGTATCGGTCTTGGACTTGACTTCAATGCCGGTTGGGTTGGTCTGGCCCGTCACATGCAGCGCCCAGACGTGCAGGATGACGACGCCGGCGATCATGAACGGCAGCAGATAATGCAGCGAGAAGAAGCGGTTGAGCGTCGGATTGTCGACCGCGAAGCCGCCGAGCAGAAGCTGCTGGATCGGCTCGCCGATGATCGGGAAGGCCGTGAAGAAGCCCGTGATGACGGTCGCGCCCCAGAAGGACATCTGGCCCCATGGCAGCACATAGCCCATGAAGGCGGTCGCCATCATGAGAAGGAAGATCACCACGCCCAGAATCCACAACAGCTCGCGCGGCGCCTTGTAGGAACCGTAATAGAGGCCGCGAGCGATATGGAGATAAACGGCGATGAAGAAGAAGGATGCGCCGTTGGAGTGCATGTAGCGCAGCAGCCAACCGGAGTTGACGTCGCGCATGATCTTTTCGACGGAATTGAACGCAATGCCCGTATCCGCAGCATAATGCATTGCCAGCACGATGCCGGTAACGATCTGCGAAATGAGCATGAAGCTCAGAATGCCACCGAAGGTGTACATGTAGTTCAGGTTACGCGGCGTCGGATAGGCCACGAAAGAATCATAGACGAGACGCGGCAAGGGAAGCCGTTCGTCCACCCATTTTTCGATGCCGGTCTTCGGCGTGTATGTGGAGTGTCCACCACTCATGTCTTCTCTCCCCAAGACCTGTTAGCCGATCCTGATGACCGTATCGGAAGTGAACGCATATTGCGGGATGTGCATGTTTTCCGGCGCCGGACCGCTGCGGATACGACCGGCCGTGTCATAGGTCGAGCCATGGCATGGGCAGAACCAGCCACCGAAAGAACCGGATTCACCGAGCGGCACGCAACCCAGATGGGTGCAGACGCCGATCATCACCAGCCAGTTTTCCTTGCCCTCGCCTGCCGAGCGGGCGAGATCGGTCGCCTGCGCGTCCGAAGCAAGGTTGGCGTTACGCGCGATCGGATCCTTGAGATCACCAAGAGCGGTTGTCTTGGCATCCTCGACTTCCTTGGCGGAGCGGTTACGAATGAAAACCGGCTTACCACGCCATTTAACAGTTAATGATGCTCCTTCCGTCAGGGACGAAACATCAACCTCGATGGACGCAGCCGCGAGTGTCGAAGCGTCCGGACGCATCTGGTCGATAAACGGCCAGGCCAGTCCGGCAACTCCGACGACACCGGCCATTCCCGTCGCAATATACAAAAAATCACGCCGTGTCGGCTCAGCCGTGTCGTGTGCGCTCACGTGCCAATTCCTTTTCAACCTGCATGTTCAATTGAACTCTCCCCTCGTCCTCTTTTGCACTTGCGCAAAAGTAGTCCCGCAAGTGCTCACAGGACGAAATTCCCTCCATTTCACTATCCGGTTTATGCGTGTAAAAAACGCTTGTCCAGACACCAACCCCTTATGACGGCACGATGTCGCAGGCGGATTTGCCTGCTGAATTCAGGGAAAGCACGGCAAGGACGCAGCAGCCGAAAGCTTTCAACTTTCCCTGTTCCGCCCTATGAACCCGCCCGACTGGCGGGCCCAAAGTCCCGCATAGATGCCGCCGCGGGCGATAAGTTCGTCATGCGTCCCCTCCTCCACGATGCGGCCCTGGTCCATCACCACCAGCCTGTCCAGCGCCGCGATGGTGGAAAGCCGATGGGCGATCGCGATAACCGTCTTCCCCTCCATCAGGCGCTTCAGATTCTCCTGAATGGAAGCTTCCACCTCCGAATCGAGCGCCGATGTCGCTTCATCGAGGATCAGGATCGGTGCGTCCTTGAGGATGGCGCGCGCGATGGCGATGCGCTGCCGCTGCCCGCCGGAAAGCTTGACGCCGCGCTCGCCCACGAAGGCATCGAAAGAGCGCCGCCCCTGAAAATCCTCCAGATTGGCGATGAACCCGTCGGCCTCGGCCTGACGCGCCGCCTGCAGCAGTTCCTCGTCGGTCGCATCGTCTCGCGCCAGCATGATATTGTCGCGCAGCGACCGGTGCAGCAATGCGGTCTCCTGACTGACGACCGCAACGGCCCGGCGCAGCGAGGTCTGGGTGACATCGCGAACATCCTGCCCATCGACAAGGATAGAACCCTTCTCCACATCGTAGAGACGCAGGATGAGGTTCACGAGCGTGGACTTGCCCGCGCCGGAATGGCCGACAAGACCAACCCTTTCACCACCGCGCACAGTCAGGTTGATATTGTCGAGAACGCCCGCGGCCTTGCCATAGTGAAAGGTGACGTTGCGGACATCGATGCGCGCCTCCGTCACCTGCAACGGTTTGGCATCGGGCCGGTCTTCCAAACCGAGCGGAGCGGAAACCAGCCGCATGGAATTTTCGATCAGCCCGAGCTGGCGCAGCATGCCATTGAGCTGCATCATGAGACGGCCAAGCAGCATGTTGAGGCGCAGCACCAGACCGAGCGTGAACGACACCTGCCCGACAGTGATGGCATTGCGTGTCCACAGATCGATGGCTATCGCCGCAACCGTCACGATCATCAGGCCGGAGAGCGCCGTGAGCGAAACGCGGACGCCGGTGAGCGAACGCATGAACGGGAGAATTGCGCCGAGATACCGCTCGAAACCATCGCGCAGATAACGCTCATCGTCATCGGCAGTATTGAGCTTGATCGTCTGGATATTGGAATAGCTGTCAACGATGCGGCCATTGATCATCGATCCCGCCTCCGCAGAGGCCTCGGCATTCTTGCGGATGCGTGGCAGATAACGCCAGGCGATGAAGCCGAAAGCAATGATCCACAGGACTACCGCCGCCGCCAGCCGCCAGTCGAGCCGACCGACGAGAAACAGCGTTGTGATACTGTAGATCGCCATGAACCAGACGACCTGAATGAGGCTTTCGATGAGGTCGCCTGCCGCCTGCCCTGCCTGCCAGACCTTGGTGGCAATGCGCCCGGCAAAATCATTCTGGAAGAAGGCGTAGGACTGGCGGAGAACATAGGAATTCGCCTGCCAGCGGATCATGTTGTAGAAGCCCGGCGACAAGGTCTGGTCTTCCAGCAGCGTGTTGATTGCCGTCACCACGAGGCGGATCACAAGGACAGTGATCCCCATGAAAAGCAGGTCGGGCCCTGCCACCTGCAAAAGCGCTGACCAGCTTCGCTCGACGCCGCCCTTGCCCGCCTGATCGAGAATATCGACCAGCCTGCCGGTGAAATAGAACAGACCTGCCTCGACCAGCGGCAGCAATCCGCCGACGGCAAGGGAAGCCGCCAGCGGCCATTTCGCCTGTCGCGCATAATGCCAAAGAAAGCCGAGGGTCGTTGAAGGCGGTCTCAGCCTGTCCGGTTCACGAAAGGGATCGACCCAACGTTCGAACAGGCTGTAAACCGCTTTCATCAATGGCTTGTGTCCTTATTTGACCAGCGTATCCTCGGTATTTTCATCGAAGCCGAGGAAGCCGCCGGACTGGCGGGCCCATAGACTTGCATAAATGCCGCCGAGCGCGACAAGTTCCTCATGCGTGCCGTCTTCCACGATGCGCCCCTTGTCCATCACCACGAGACGGTCCAGCGCCGCGATGGTGGAAAGGCGGTGCGCGATGGCGATCACGGTCTTGCCTTCCATCAGCGTGTTGAGGCTGTCCTGAATGGCTGCCTCCACCTCCGAATCGAGCGCCGATGTGGCCTCGTCCAGAATGAGGATCGGCGCGTCCTTCAGCATCACACGCGCAATGGCGATGCGCTGGCGCTGTCCGCCGGAAAGCTTGACGCCGCGTTCGCCGACATGCGCATCCAGCCCCTGCCGCCCCTTGGGATCGGTCAGCAGCGGAATGAACTGGTCGGCCTGCGCCAGACGGATCGCCTGCTGGAGCATCTCCTCCGTGGCATCCGGCCGCCCATACATGATGTTCTCGCGGACAGAGCGATGCAGAAGCGAGGTGTCCTGCGTCACCATGCCGATATTGGCGCGCAGCGAATCCTGCGTGACCCTGGAAATGTCCTGCCCGTCGATCAGGATGCGGCCCTTCTCCAGATCGTAGAAGCGCAGCAGCAGATTGACCAGCGTGGATTTACCAGCGCCGGAGCGTCCGACCAGTCCCACTTTCTGGCCCGGCTGAATGGTGAGGGTGAGGTTGTCGATGACACCATTGCCCTTGCCGTAGTGGAAGCCGATCCGGTCGAAGTCGAGCTCGCCTCTGGTCACCTGCAACGCCGGCGCATTGGGAACGTCCACAACTTCATGGGAACGCGCAATCGTGGTGATGCCGTCTTCCACCGTGCCGATATTCTCGAACAGGGCCGACATTTCCCACATGATCCACTGCGACATGCCGTTGAGGCGCAGCACCAGACCGATGCCGACGGCAACGGCGCCCACGGTAATCGCTTCGTTCATCCAGAGCTGAATGCCGATTGCGCCCACCGCAAACAGCAGGATGCAGTTCGCCATATAGAGGGTGAAATGGAACATCGTGATGAGCCGCATCTGCCGATGCACGGTGCCGAGGAAGCCGTCGAGGCTTTCACGCACATAGGATTCCTCGCGGCTCGAATGCGAGAAAAGCTTCACGGTCGCGATATTGGTATAGCTGTCGACGATGCGGCCCGTCATCAGCGAGCGCGCATCAGCCTGCTGTTCCGAAACCACCCGCAGGCGCGGAATGAAGAAGCGCAGCAGCAGGATGTAGGCAACCAGCCAGACGGCAAACGGGACCATCAGAACCAGATCCGCAGACGCCGCAATGAACAGCGTGCCTGCGAAATAGACGATGACATAGTTGAGCACGTCCAGAAGCTTCATCACCGTTTCGCGAACGGCAAGAGCAGTCTGCATCAGCTTGGTGGAGATGCGCCCGGCAAATTCGTCCTGGAAGAACGACATCGACTGGCGGATCAGGTAACGGTGCATCAGCCAGCGAATGCGCATCGGATAATTGCCGAGCAATGTCTGGTGGATCAGCAGCGAATGGATCAGCACCACACCCGGCAGGCCGATCAGGACGACGCCGGCAATCAGCGCAAGCCGCCAGCCCTCATTGCTGAGGAAAGTCTCGCGCGACTGGTGCGACAGCCAGTCGACAATGTTGCCCATGAAGGCAAAGAGCGACACTTCGATCACGGCGATGAGCGTGGTGAAGATCGCCATGCCGATGATCCACGGCCATGCGCCGCGGGTATAATAAAGGCAAAAGGCTACCAGTCCGCGCGGGGGTTCGCGCGGCGGTTCTTCGGGATAAGCTTCGAGTCGTTTTTCAAACCATCTGAACATGGCGATCCTTTTACGGGCACCTTGCAGGATTTCCAAGACGGAATAGGAACAAAACAGGAATATTTTCGTGATGCAGGAACGAGCCCCGTCCTGCGGACACTCCCTCGCCAACGGATATGTTGATGCGGGAGGCGGGAACCGTTCTCGACGCTTGCAGCCGCCCGATTTGTCGGCTACCCGCATCATATGGAACTGCGCGTCGCACTTTACCAGCCCGACATTCCCGGCAATACGGGAACCATCCTGCGAATGGCCGCCTGCCTCGGCTTCGCGGTCGACCTGATCGAGCCTGCCGGGTTCGATGTTTCGGACCGCTCGCTGAAGCGTGCAGGCATGGATTATCTAGAGCAGGCCGCCCTCACCCGCCATGCGGACTGGCGCCACTTCGAGGACTGGCGCCGGCAGGCCGGACGCCGCATCGTGTTGCTCTCCACCAAGGCGGCGGTTCCCTATACGGATTACCAGTTCCAGGAAAATGACATCCTGCTCTTCGGGCGTGAGTCGTCGGGCGTTCCCGACACCGTGCACGATGCCGCCGATGCGCGGCTTCTGATCCCGATGATGCCGGGCGCGCGCTCGCTAAATCTTGCGATTTCGGTTGCGATGACCGCAGGCGAAGCTCTGCGGCAAAGGAAAAACCTCGCGAAATGACCGGATTCGCAAGGCAGCATCTCCCCCTCCGGTCTGAAAGGCTCGCTTCTTCCATGAACCTGTCCACCCTCGCTCTCGCCGCTTCCACCCTGTCCCTGCTGGCAAGCGCCCCGGCCTTCGCCAAGGAAGCCACCCCCATCGCGCCGAAGGTGATGGTCATCACCATGTTCGGCGAAGAAGCCAAGCCATGGCTTGAAGGCGAAAAGTTCACCCAGAAGATCAAGCTGCCGGGCCTCAACCCCGAATATCCGACGGTCGACTGCACCGCCGAAGGCCTGTGCCACATGACGACGGCC
The DNA here is from genome assembly GCF_049065885.1 of Brucella sp. IR068. Lineage (NCBI taxonomy): Bacteria > Pseudomonadati > Pseudomonadota > Alphaproteobacteria > Hyphomicrobiales > Brucellaceae > Brucella > Brucella sp. IR068. The sequence goes on from NZ_JBAKHE010000007.1 coordinate 189,282, forward strand.
ATGGGCTTCGCCAATGCCGCAAGCGCGACGGCAGCCATGGCGCTGAGCGACAGGTTCGATCTGAGCCACACCTATTTCGTGATCGCGGGCATCGCCGGTGTCGATCCGAAGCACGGCACGCTCGGATCGGCGCATTGGGCGAAATATTCCGTCGACGCCAATTTGAACCACCGCATCGACATTCGGGAAGCGCCGGAAGGCTCGCCCACGGACTTCTTCGGCCTCGGCGCGGCAAAGCCCGGCGAAAAGCCGAAATGGGCCGCAGGCACGGAAGTCTTCGAGCTGAACGGCAAGCTTGCCGATTATGCTCTGGCAACGACCCGGGGCGTCGAACTTCTGGATAGCGACGCGGCGAAGGAATATCGCAAGCATTACACGGAAGAGGCTGCTAGCGGCGCGCCAAAGGTCACGATCTGCGATACGGCCTCGGGCGATACCTACTGGCACGGCGCAAAGCTCGGCGAAGCCATGGCCGAATGGTCGAAGCTTCTGACCGACGGCAAGGCCGATTATTGCACCTCGCAGATGGAAGACAACGCCACGCTGACCGCGCTGAAGCGCGCCGCCGAAGCTGGCAAGCTCGATTTCGACCGCATCGCGCTGCTGCGCACCGCGTCGAATTTCGACCGCCAGGGCAAGGACCAGACGGCGGCGGAATCGCTTGCCGCCAATTCCGGCGGCTTCCCGCTTGCCACGACCAACGCCTATCGCGTCGGCAAGGCCTATGCCGAAAGCATCATCCAGAATTGGAACGCATGGGAAAAGGCCCCGCAGACAGCAGGCAAATAGAACGCATCGCGAAAGGTGTGAAACGGCTTTCGGATGAAGCGCAATCCGATCCGATCGGATCGAAACTCCAAGCCGTAACGTAATAACGATTCAAAAAGCGAAGGCGCCCTCCGGGGCGCCTTTTCTGCCTGCTAATCTGAATCGCGTTTCAATGGCTTGACCGCCGCGATTGAAGCGCTGCTTAATCTGCGGTCGCCAGACGGCGCATGGTAAACTCGATCACATCGTCCGGCCGCTCGCACCAGCTTTCGATCTCGGTCCAGTAGGCGGCTTTCGGGAATGTCTCGAACCACTCGCGCGCCTTTTCGCGCGCCGCCAGCCTCGGCAGGGTGAACGTCTCGCGGACGAAACCATCGCGCGGCATCCGGCTTTTCGTGCTTTGCTTGGCGCTTTTCTGGGCACGGCTTTTCTCAAGCTGCCTGCGCAGGCCTTCAAGCGGTGGACGGGGCGGTGTTGCTGCCATGCGTTTGCCTCCCGGCGAACCCGGAAATGAATGCCTTTCAAACCCTGAGTAGAGAAAGATATGTTAGCGATACCCCAAAGACGAGTCTTTTCTTGGGGAGAGGGCCGGTACTCTCTTGCAATCACGCGCTTCACGCTTTGCGGTGAAGGCGGACTTTGCTAAGCCAAGCGATAATAGTTCATCCATTTAGAGCGCGCTTCGATCTGACTGAATCGGATCGGCGCTCTAGATATTCATTTTGAACCGCGCATCTTGTCCGAAAACGTCACGCACTTTTCGGGATGCGCTCTAACCCTGGCTGCGCGAGGTCTTCAAACACCACCAGGCCGCGCCGGAAGGACACGAAAATGCAACGCGACGAGATTCCGGCCATCATCCCGGCAGACATCGAAGAGAAGAAGCAGGCGGCACAGCGCTGGTTCGAGGAACTGCGCGACCGTATCTGCGCAAGCTATGAACAACTTGAAGATGAATTGCAGGGCCCGCTTTCGGATCGCGAACCCGGACGCTTCGTCCGCACGCCATGGCAGAAGGATGAAGGCCGCGGCGGCGGCGGGGTCATGTCGATCATGCATGGCCGCGTCTTCGAAAAGGTCGGCGTCCATGTCTCGACGGTCTATGGCGAGTTCTCGCCGGAGTTCCGCAAGCAGATTCCCGGTGCCGAGGAAGACCCGCGTTACTGGGCAAGCGGCATTTCGCTGATCGCGCATCCGCAAAACCCGAATGTGCCTGCCGTCCACATGAACACCCGCATGGTGGTGACCACGCGCCAGTGGTTCGGCGGCGGTGCCGACCTGACGCCGGTGCTCGACCGCCGCCGCACGCAGGACGACCCGGACACGCTTGCCTTTCACAAGGCCTTCCGCTTCATCTGCGACAAGCACAAGGACATTGTCGACTACCGGCGCGTGAAGGAGTGGTGCGACGAATATTTCTTCCTGCCGCATCGCAACGAGGCGCGCGGCATTGGCGGCATCTTCTACGACTGGCTGCACTCGCCGGAAGAAAAAGGCGGCTGGGATGCGGATTTTGCCTATACGCGCGATGTGGGACGCGGCTTTTCGGTCGTCTATCCGCATCTGGTCCGCCAGAACTTCAACAAGGACTGGACCGACGCGGACCGCAACGAACAGCTCATCCGCCGTGGCCGCTACGTCGAGTTCAACCTGCTTTATGATCGCGGCACGATCTTCGGCCTCAAGACCGGCGGCAATGTGAATTCCATCCTGTCTTCCATGCCGCCCGTGGTGAAGTGGCCGTAAAGCATTGAAAAAGGGCCGGTTTCCCGGCCCTTCAATCATATTGCAAATGCGGAATGATAGGCGACGTCGCCTTCCGGAATGCCCGGCCCGAAGGCCAGACACTGGAAATATTCCGCCGGCACGCCCGGCAGTTTCAGCCGCTCATCGGCCTTGAAGCCGAAGCGCCCGTAATAGCCGGGTTCACCCAGAAGGACGCAGCCTTCAGCGCCGAGGCTGCGCAACTGCGCAAGGCCCTCGCGGATAAGCTTGCCGCCAATCCCCTCGCCCTGCCGGTCCGGGCGGACCGAAACGGGACCAAGCCCATGCCAGCCCTTGTCCTCGCCGCCGACCAGAACCGGCGAGAAAGCGACGTGACCCAGAACCTGCCCGTCCTCTTCCGCAACCAGCGACAGGGTGAGCGCATCTGCGGCGCGCAGCGCATCGACGATATCCCCTTCCTTCCCGCTGCTATGGGCAGCGTTGCAGAATGCCTCATCCGTCAGGCGACGGATTTCTGCGGCGTCTTGGGGCGTTTCGTTGCGAATATGCATGTCCCTCTCCTTCACCGGTTGTTTGCCTGGGCGCGGACATTCTCGCGGCCCTTCAAGGAGATGCGATAAGGACTGCCCATGCGCGATTCGATCAGCCGCTTGCGGCGCAATTGCTGGAAAACCGCCATCGTGCAGTCGGAAAGCAGATAGCCTTCCCGGGTATAGCATTCGATATCGCAGATGCGTCCGTCTTCGCGCAGATGGCGGATGTAGCCGCCCTGCGCCAGCACGTGCAACACGCGCTGTTCCATGCGTGAGATATTCATTGTCGTTAATGCCTGGATGGAAACCATGACAAGCATCAGCCTTCGCGGATGGTGAACCATCCACGGCCAATGCCGTTTCCGCTCCTGGACCTGCATGTCAGGCGCTTTCAGCGCCCGCTACTTGCAGTTTCGTCCGGAACGCTCAAAGGCTTCCGACAATCTCCAGCATCAACAATTCCTCTTTCAGAGGCCCAAAGGACAGGAGGGCAATAGCCCCTCCTGCTCATTTATAAGCGCCGCGCGCCCGTGTCAAACCGTTCAGGCTCCATGGCAGGCACCAGCATGCCGACGCATCGCGCCCTGAAAATGCTCAATCGCCGCACGGGCTTAACCAATTCCCCATGAGCTAGACTCAACGAGACTTGGTATTGGGCTGGTTACGAAGCTTTTCGGCTTCCGCGTAGAACTTCTTTTCCCACTCATTGTGGTTATCGAGCCCTTCCTTGATGAAGGGCGTGAAGATGGCGAGATTCATCAGGCACCAGTTGACGAACCGGGCCGGGAACTTCAGCGGTTTCACGAAATCGACGAACAGCACGACCCGCGTCTTGTCCGTGTGGTTCCATGCCTCATGCTCATAGGCATCGTCGAAAATCAGCACCTTGCCTTCCTGCCAGTGACAGACCTGTTTGTCCACGCGGATGGCAAGCTTGTCGTTCGGCTCCGGCACGATGAGGCCGAGATGCAGACGCAGCACGCCATTATAAGGACCGCGATGCGGCGGCAGGTGCTTGCCCGGCTCGAAGATGGAGAACATCGCCGTCGTGAGGCCCGGGATCTTGTTGACGATGCGCCAGGTTTCCGGGCAGGCCTTGATGTTCTGTTCCGACTTCACGCCGAAACCGAGCAGGAAGAACGTCTTCCAGCGATTGTCGGTCGAGATCGTCTTCACGTCGGTCGAAATATCCTGAAAGGAAGGCAGTTCGCTCTGGCGCAGGAGAATCGTGTCCAGTTCCTTGCGGATGGCCGGCCATTCCTTCTCGATCTCCGCAGCCCACGGAAAGGTCGCGTTGTCATAGACCGGCGGATTGCCAAGCCTGGCATATTTCAGGTTGAGACCTTCGGCCCAGGATACGATCCCCATGAAGAAACGGGTGATGCGGCTCGGCCGGTCCATGGCGGCGATGCCCTCGGTGCCAAACTTCTGCTTCGGATCGGCCGCTGCCTTGTCTTGTATCGATGTATCGGGATTGGACATCTCACGCTCTTTCAGAATGACGCTGAAAACTTCCCAGCCATAAATGAATGAAACTATAGCGAAAATTTGCCGACAAGAGGTCAGCTGTTCATTTTCGCGGCATTTCCAACAAAAGTGAGACACGGTTTTGTGTTCGGAAATGCCGGAGAAAGAATAGTCAGGGCAGAAGCACCCTAACTACGATCAAGTTTGTCCAGAAGCGCGGTGCGGTCAAGGCTAAAACCGGAGTCTATCCAGAAAGTTTCAAGCGACCGCAAGGCCTCGCCCAGCCCCGGCCCCTTCTGGATGCCGAGGGCCAGAAGATCGCCCCCCGTGACGGGAAAGACCGGCGCATCGTAACGTTCGGCAGTTTCGAGAAGACGCGCGAAACCACCGGCGCGGACCATCGCTTCGTCGCTGCCTGCGGCCTCGGCCCGCGCCGCGGCATAGGCCAGACGAATGCGGTCGAGCACGGCCTGCTTGCTGCCGCGATAGATGGTCTTCTTCAACGCCTGTTCGGAAAGTTCCGGCTTGACTGCATCGGCGCGCGCCCAGGCTTCGAGCCGCGCCCTTTCGGCATTGGACATTTTCAGCCGCTTGCCCATCTCTTCCATCCGCACGCTGTCGGGCGGGATGATGCTTTCAAGCCGCAGCAGCGGATCGGCCTGCCAGCCAAGATCGGCCTCGGTGCGCACCAGTCCGTGAATGGCGTCGATGCCCCATTTCTCGCTTTCCGGCAAAATGAGGTTCAGCACGCCGCCCTGGCGCATCCACAAAAGCGCGCGCGAGGGATCGGGAGCAGACAGAAGCTTCTTCAGTTCCGACCAGACCCGTTCGGCGGAAAGCTGTGAAAGCCCGTCCTTCAGCCGCGCGCTGGCGCGCAATCCTTCAGCCTCGGGCCGACCCGAACCGTACCAGGCGAAGAAGCGGAAGAAGCGCAGGATGCGCAGGTAATCCTCGCGAATGCGCTGCTCCGCATCGCCGATGAAGCGCAGCGTCCGGCTTTCTATGTCGGCAAGGCCGCCGACATCATCGATGATCGTGCCGTCAGCGGTCGCATAGAGCGCGTTGATGGTGAAGTCGCGCCGCTCGGCATCGGCCTTCCAGTCGGTTCCAAACGCAACCTTGGCGTGACGGCCATTGGTTTCGATGTCCTGCCGCAGCGTCGTCACCTCGAACGGATGCCCCTGTACGACAACAGTTATCGTGCCGTGCTCGATGCCGGTCGGCACCGGCTTGAAACCGGCCTCGGTCGCCAACCTGACGGTCTCGTCCGGCACATGCGTCGTCGCCAGATCCACGTCACTCACCCCGGTGCCAAGCAGCGTGTTGCGCACTGCGCCGCCGACGACGCGCACCTCGCCGCCATCACGGTTCAGCGCCTTGAACAGGGCCTGCAACGGCTTTGTCTTAAGCCAGTCCGCCTTCCCGGAAATATTGATACTCAAACGTAGAGCCTTTCATAAAGTCCGCGAATAATGCCGGCGGTTGCCCCCCAGATGAATCGCTCGTGATAGGGCATGGCGTAATAAAAGCGTTCCTTGCCGTTGAACATCCTGCTTTCCCGCCGGTGGTTCTGCGGATTCATCAGGAAGGAAAGCGGAACCTCGAAAATATCGGCCACTTCGTCCGGGTTGGGATGCACGTCGAACGGCGTTTTCACCACCGCGAGGATGGGCGTGATCGAAAATCCGCTGCCGGTGAGATAGCGCGGCAGATTGCCGATGATCTCGGCGCGATCCGCAGCAAGCCCGATTTCCTCATTGGCCTCGCGCAGTGCCGCCCGTTCCGCCGTGCCGTCTTCCGGGTCGATTGCCCCGCCCGGAAAGGCGATCTGGCCCGAATGCTTGCGCAATGTGTCGGTGCGCTGCGTCAAAAGCAGCGTGGCTTCCGATCCGCGATCCACCACCGGCACCAGCACGGCCGCGTCGCGCATCTTCGACGTCACCATGGCCTGCGTGAAATCGGGATTGAGCGAATGATCGCCCGTTACCGCATCGTGGTCCGGGTGCCACTGCCGGACCCGCTCGGCAAAATCACCGGCGGAAAAGTCAGGAAAGCCGTTCATTGCAATGCTGCCTCCAGCGCATCGGAAGCCATGATCGGAAAGACCACGCCGCCGGAGCGGACCGCAAATGTCTGCACCCCGTCGATTTCGATTTCCTCGCCCAGCTCCACCAGATCATACATGACCGAACGGGCAATCAGCGCCTCCAGCCGTCCGCGAACGAGCACATAAGGCTTGAGGCCGCCGCTTTCCGGCTCGACCACGAAGCGCAAGGGATGCTGCGCATCGGCTGTCACCACATCGCCGACATTGGTGCGGAAGGTGAGCGCCTGCCTCTCTCCTTCGCCGGAAACCTCCATCTCGACGGCAATGAAATGCGCGTCCTCGACGCGGATACCGACCTTTTCCACCGGCGTGACCAGATAGGTCTTTCCGTCCTCATCCTTGCGCAGCACGGTCGAGAACAGCCTGACGAGCTGTTTGCGGCCGATCGGCGTGCCCATGTAGAACCATGTGCCGTCCGCCTTTATTTCCATGTCGAGATCGCCGCAGAATTCCGGATTCCATCGCTCGACCGGCGGGATTCCGCGCTCCCTGGTCGAAGGACCGCTCTGCGCATCGGCATGGGCGCGCGCGATCAGGGCTTCCAGCCCGCCGGCGGTCCCGGTGTCCCGCATGGATTCTTGCGGCGCGTCTTTGCCTTCAGGGGTGCTTTTTATCATCCGACTCGGTTATTCCTGCGCAAATAGACCCAAAGCCATGAAATAGTCACCCTTTCGCGGCTTGTCAGTATTATATAGCGATTTAAGAAGCAGTTCCGCCAGAGCATTGCGAGGTCCATATGAGCGTTGCCGTTACGCCTGAAACCGCCAATCCCGAACAAATCGTCGCGGAGGCCGAACGGGCGCTCGCAGATATCGCCCGCATCAAGGCAAGTGTCGGCACCGTGATCTTCGGTCAGGAAAACGTGATCGAGCGCACCCTTGTCGCCGTGCTTGCCGGTGGCCATGCGCTCCTCGTCGGCGTGCCGGGCCTCGCCAAGACCAAGCTGGTCGAAACGCTTGGAACCGTGCTTGGCCTTTCCGGCCAGCGCATCCAGTTCACGCCCGACCTGATGCCTTCCGACATCATCGGCTCGGAAGTCATGGAACAGGATGCCGACGGGCGGCGCTCCTTCCGCTATCTCAAGGGGCCGATCTTCGCGCAGCTCCTGATGGCCGATGAAATCAACCGCGCCTCGCCCCGCACGCAGTCCGCCCTTTTGCAGGCCATGCAGGAATATCATGTGACGGTCGCGGGCCAGCGCTACGACCTGCCAGCGCCATTCCACGTTCTGGCAACGCAGAACCCGCTGGAGCAGGAAGGCACCTATCCGCTGCCGGAAGCCCAGCTCGACCGCTTCCTGATGCAGGTCGACATTCTCTATCCCGAACTGGATGCGGAACGGCGCATTCTCTTGGAGACGACCGGCGTTTCCGAAGCCAGGGCCTATGAGATCATCAATGCCGAGCGGCTGATCGAAATGCAGACCCTAGTGCGGCGCATGCCCGTGTCGGAAAGCGTCGTGGAAGCGATCCTCAAGCTGGTGCGCTCCGCAAGACCTGACGCCGACAACGACCATGCGAAGAAGCATATCGCCTGGGGTCCCGGCCCCCGCGCCAGTCAGGCGCTCATGCTCTGTGCTAGGGCGCGCGCGCTTTATGAAGGCCGCCTCGCCCCCTCGGTTGACGACGTGAAGGCACTGGCCGAGCCGGTATTACAGCACCGCATGGCGCTTAATTTCGCCGCGCGCGCCGATGGCATGCATATTCGTGACGTCATCGCCAATCTGGTAAAGGCTGCTGTCTGATGGTGATCGGCGCAGAAGTTTCCACCGCAGATCGCAAGGAGACGCTTGCCCGCGCCCGCGCGCGGGCCGCTGCTATCCCCGATCTGCTGGTGGAAGCGCAGCGCGTGGTCAATACCGTCATGAATGGCTGGCACGGACGGCGCAAACGCGGCCCGGGTGAAAATTTCTGGCAGTTCCGTCCCTATGTCGAGGGCGAATCCCTCGCCCGCATCGACTGGCGGCGCTCGGCCCGCGACGACCATACCTATGTCCGCGACCGCGAATGGGAATCCGCTCACACTGTCTGGCTGTGGTGCGATTTTTCGCCTTCGATGCTCTATCGCTCGCAGATGGCGCCGGTTTCCAAGGAAGCGCGTTCGCTGGTGCTGACGCTGGCGCTTGCCGAACTTCTGTCGCGTTCGGGCGAACGCATCGCCTTTCCGGAGCTGATCCAACCCTTTTCGGCCCGCAATGGTGCCGAGAGGCTTGCAGCTGCGCTGATGCACGACGCGCCCGCTTCGGCGCTGCCGGATATCGGCCAGATACGCCGCTTTTCGGAAGTCGTGCTGGTTTCAGACTTCCTGCATCCATTCGACGAACTGAGCGATCTTCTCGACCGCCTCGCCAGACGCGGCGTCCGCGCGCATCTGGTGGAAGTGGCCGATCCGGCGGAAGAGACATTTCCCTATTCTGGCCGCACCGAGTTCCGCGATCCCGAAACCGGCGCGACGCTCGTCGCCGGTCGGGCCGAAACCTATGCGGAGGACTATCGCCGCCTCTACACCGCGCGGCGCGAAACCCTCATCGATTACTGCAAGCGGCTTGACTGGAGCTATACGGTTCACCGCACCGACAGGCCGACGGCCGAGGCGCTGGCGCGTCTTCACGATGCCCTGAGCGCAACAGGGAGCAGCACCAAGGGAAGCAGCACATGAATTTCCTGCCGCTCGCCTTCGGTTCGCCGCTCATCCTTGCAGGATTGATCGCCCTGCCGGTCATCTGGTGGCTTTTGCGCATGACGCCGCCGCGTCCGCAGGAAGAAACCTTTCCGCCGCTACGCATTCTGGCGCAGGTCTTCAAGCGCGAGGAAGTGCCGTCGAAAAGCCCATGGTGGATGACGCTGCTGCGGCTGCTCATCGCCGCGCTCGTCATTCTCGCGCTTGCCTCGCCGGTCTGGAATCCGCGCCCCGTGGCGCTTGCGGGCAATGAGCCGCTCGCCGTCGTCATCGATAATGGCTGGGCTTCCGCCGAGGACTGGCAGCAGCGCGTTAATGCCGCCGAAAAGCTCATTTCCGATGCGGAAGGCAACGACGCGCCGATCTATATCGCAGGCACGGCGGAACCGGCCAATGCGGAAATCGGCCCCTATGACGGCAAGCGCGCCGCAGAACGCCTGCAGGCGCTGGAACCGCGCCCTATTCCCGTCGACCGCAAGGCAGCGCTGGAGCGGCTCTCATCAACCGTGCCTGCCGGTGCAAAACTTCGCCTTGCCTTCATGAGCGACGGGCTGGCTACGCCAAACGATGCGCAAACCTTCGCGGAACTGGACAAGTCCGGCCATCTCGCCTCCGTTCTCTGGTATGGTGCGGGCCTCAGCCGCATTTTCGCGCTGACCGGCATCGACAACAAGGCTGACAGTCTGGAAGCGATCGCCATCCGCCCGCAAGGCGTATCGGCTCCGCGCACGCTCACCGCAGCCGCCTATGACGACAAGGGACGCCGCATCGCCGAAGCGCCGCTTTCCTTCACGCCTGGAAGCGCGGAAGGCACGGCGCGTTTCAACCTGCCGGTGGAGCTTCGCAACGATTTCCGCCTGATCCGTGTCGATGGCATCGAACAGGCAGGCGCGACAAGGCTGATCGATGCGGGATCGGAACGGCGCACTGTCGGCCTGATCGCCAGCGGCGACGGTGATCTGGCGCAGCCGCTGCTCTCGCCGCTGCACTATATTTCCCGGGCGCTTTCGCCCTATGTCAATCTGATCGAGCCACGCTCGGCGGACTTGCTGCAATCCGTGCCGGAAGTGCTGGATGCAAAGCCGTCGATCCTCATCATGGCCGATATCGGCACGCTGCCGCAGCCGGTCACCGAACAGCTTTCCAAATGGATCGAGGATGGCGGCACGCTGGTGCGGTTCGCAGGCCCGCGCCTTGCCGGCGCCAGCGATAACGACCCGCTTCTGCCAGTGAAACTGCGCAAGGGCGAACGCGCACTGGGCGGCACGCTGTCCTGGTCGGAGCCGCAGAAATTACGCGCTTTCCCTGACAAGGGGCCTTTTGCCGGTCTTGCCGTTCCCGATGACGTGACCGTCACAAGACAGGTCCTTGCCGAACCGTCATTCGATCTCAACGATAAGGCTTACGCCGTTCTTCAGGATGGAACGCCGCTTGTAACCGGTGAACAGCGCGGGCGCGGCAATATCGTCCTGTTCCACATCTCGCCCGATGCAAGCTGGTCGAGCCTGCCCATTTCGGGTTCGTTCGTGGAAATGCTGCGCCGCATCGTCTCGCTGTCACAGAGGACCGGCGCGCAGGACACGCAGGCCTCGGTCTCGCTTCCGCCATACCAGCTCCTGTCGGCTTCCGGCGCGCTGACCCCGCCCACATCCGAAGCCAAGCCGCTGATCGTCGAGAAGAACAGGCAGGCGAGCGTCAGCATCAACACGCCGCCCGGTTTCTATGGCAATGAGGACGGATTGAAAGCGCTCAACATCTTTGAAGGTGCCGACATCAAGCTGCAACCGATTGCACAACCCGCATTTTCCGTCGGAATAGTGCCCGCTTCCTACACGTCCGACCAGTCGATTTCACTGGCGGGACCGTTCTTTGCGGTCGCCGCAATGCTTCTCGCACTCGATACGCTTTTGATGCTGTGGCTGCGCGGTGCCTTCCGTCGCCGCATGAAAGTGCGCGCCAAGGCCGCAGGCATCGCCGTGCTGCTGGCTGGTTCGCTTGCCTTCAACCTTCTTCCGTCCGGAATGGGCGAAGCACAAGCCCAGACCCCATCCCCATCTCAATCTCAATCCCAGTCCAAGACACAGCAACAGGTGCATGACGACAGCAAGCCGGGAGACGAGGCGATAGTCAACTCGGTCTCGCAGACGCATCTTGCCTATGTCATCACCGGCAGCGCCCAGACCGACGACATCAGCAAGGCCGGGCTGCGCGGTTTAAGCTTCGCGCTGATGGACAAGACCGCGCTTGAACCGGGCGACCCTGTCGGCGTCGATCCCGCCAAGGATGAGCTGGCCTTTTATCCGCTGATCTACTGGCCTATAGACCCGCAAGCGCCGATGCCAAGCCCGGAAGCGATTGCCAGGGTCGATGCCTATATGCAGCAGGGCGGCACCGTGCTTTTCGACACGCGCGACCAGTTGCAGGCCGGAGCCAGCCTCGATGCGTCCGCCTCACCCGCCAACCAGCGCCTGCGCGCCATTCTCGACGGCATGAATGTTCCGCCACTGGAACCCGTGCCCGACGATCATGTGCTGACCAAATCCTTCTTCATCATGCCGGATTTCCCCGGTCGCTATGAAGGCAGCCCGTTGTGGGTCGAGGCCTCGACACCGAATGCCTCGCCCCGCGAGCGCCCCGTGCGCACCGGCGACGGCGTGACGCCGATCATGATCACCGCCAATGATTTCGCAGGTGCATGGGCCGTGGACGAGCAAGGCAATCCGCTTCTGCCGACCGTGCCGAACGACCCGATGCAGCGCATCTATGCCATTCGCGGCGGTGTGAACATCGTGATGTATATGCTGACCGGCAACTACAAGTCCGATCAGGTCCACGCCAAGGACCTCATTGAGCGGCTGGGAAACTAGCATAATGCTTTGCAGCCACGTCATCGCCCAATCCCGCTTCTCTTTTCCCCTGATCGTGAACGCGAACGGCGGTAGGAGGTGAGAATGAACATCGAATTCGAACCGTTTCTCTCCACGCCCTGGCTGATTGCCGTTCTCGTGCCGCTGGCGTTGCTGGTTCTGGCCACGATTGCGTTGCGGATGCGTGGCGGGCTGATCCGCCTTCTGGCTGCGGCAGCGCTTGCACTCGCTCTTTTCAATCCCGTCATTATCAATGAAGAACGCGAACCGCTGAAAAGCGTGGTTTCGGTGGTGGTGGATCGCAGCCAGAGCCAGGAACTCGGCAGCCGCCGTGCCGACACGGATGCGGCCTTGAAGGCGGTGCAGGACCAGCTTGCAGCCATGCCGCAGTTTGAAACCCGCGTGGTGGAGGCGGGCAAGCCCGGCGAGAATGAAGACGGTTACGCCACCCGGCTTTTCGGGCCGCTGGCGCGTTCGCTTCTCGACGTGCCGCCTTCCCGCGTCGCGGGCGCTGTTCTGATTACCGACGGTCAGGTGCATGATATTCCCGCCAACAAGAATGCGCTCGGCTTCGATGCGCCGCTGCATGGGCTTGTGACCGGCAAGCCGGACGAGTTCGACCGCCGCATCCGCTTCAACAAGGCGCCGCGCTATGGCATCAGCGGCAAGCCGCTGGAAATGTCGTTCACGGTGATCGATGAGGGCAAGAGCCTCGGCAGCCCCGCGCCGGTTCAGGTCCGCGTCAATGGCGAAACCGTCAGCGAGGAGGAAGCGCGGGTCGGGCAGGAAACGCCCGTGACCATCACCCTGCCGCGCGCCGGTGTGAACATTGTCGAAATCGCCACGCCAGCCCTTCCCGGTGAAGTGACCGACGCCAACAATCGCGCCGTCGCAACCGTGGACGGCGTTCGCGAAAACCTGCGCGTGCTGCTCGTCTCCGGCGAGCCGCACAATGGCGAGCGCACATGGCGCAACCTGCTCAAATCCGATGCCGCCGTCGATCTCGTCCACTTCACCATTCTGCGCCCGCCTGAAAAGCAGGACGGCACGCCGATCAACGAATTGTCGCTGATCGCTTTCCCGACGCGCGAACTCTTCGTGGACAAGGTCAACGAGTTCGATCTCATCATTCTCGACCGCTACCAGCACCGCGATGTGCTGCCGCTCCTCTATTACGATTATATCGCGCAATATGTGGAGAATGGCGGCGCGCTTCTGGTGGCCGCCGGGCCGGAATATGCAGGCGAAATGTCCATTGCCCGCACGCCGCTCTATAGCGCCCTGCCCGCCATGCCGACCGGCGCGGTGACGGAAAAGGCCTTCTATCCCCGCCTCACCGACCTCGGCAAACGCCACCCGGTCACGCGCGGCCTCGACGGCAGCGATCAGGAGCCGCCGCACTGGAGCCGCTGGTTCCGCACCATCGACATTACCGCGCCGCAGGGCGAAACGGTGATGAGCGGCGCGGACAACAAGCCACTGCTGGTGTTGAGCCGCGTCGGAAAGGGCCGCGTCGGCATGTTCCTCTCCGATCAGGGCTGGCTTTGGGCGCGCGGTTTCGAGGGCGGCGGCCCCTATGCCTCGCTCTACCGCCGCATCGCCCACTGGCTGATGCAGGAGCCCGAACTGGAAGAAGAAGCGCTGACAGCTTCCGGCAACGGGCGCGCCCTTTCCATCCGTCGCCAGACCATGGGCGACAATCCGGGTGCGGCAACCGTTACAACCCCTTCCGGCAAGGAATTGCAGGTCAATCTTGCGCAAAGCAAGCCGGGCCTGTTCGAAGGCTCGTTGCAGACGGAAGAGATCGGGATTTTCCGGGTGAAGAATGGCGATCTGGAAGCGCTGGCCCATGTGGGACCCATCGATGCGCCGGAATTTGCCGACAGCATTTCGACGGCGGATCGCCTGAAACCGCTTGCCGAGGCAACGGGCGGCTCGGTCCATCGCGTCCATGCAAGCGGAGACAGTGCAGTCCGTGTGCCCGCGATCACGGCCATCAGCGGCAACCGCGCCGCCAGCGGCAATGACTGGATCGGCCTGCGTGAGACTTCGGACACGCAATTGAAAAGCGTCAATCGCCTGCCGCTGTTCTCCGGCTTCCTGGCGCTGTCTGCCCTGCTTCTGGTCTTCGGCAGCATGTGGTATCGCGAAGGGCGGTAAACCGCCCCTCGCTTTCCCCTCTTTTTAACTAGAGCATGTTTCCCGAAAGTGGGAACCGGTTTCGGGTTAAAGACATGCGATAAAACAAGCAGATAGAGCATTTCTAATGAAATGCTCTATTTCACCCGGTTGGCGTGGCGCACGATGCCGCCGACGCCATTCACGGCGCCCGGCGCGAGTTCGCAGGCGAGCATCCGGCGCGGATCGACCGGTGCCGGCATGATCATGGAGCCCGGCGCGACCATCTTGAAGCCGAACGGACCGTAGTAAGGCTCATCGCCGACGAGAATGACGAGCTTGTGGCCTGCCTTTTCGGCGGCTTCCAGCGACATGCGCATCAGCCTGCCGCCGATGCCCCGCTTCTTCCATTCAGGCCTGACGGCAAGCGGTCCGAGCAGGAGCGCGGGCGTCTTGCCGACGACAACCGGCGTCTGCCGCACCGAGCCGACCACGATGCCGCCCATCAGCGCCACGAAGGAAAGATCGAGCGCGTGCGGACCACCCTCGCGGATGAAATGCGCGGCACGTGTGAAACGTCCCGGTCCGAAAGCTTCGGCATTGATGGCTTCGATTTCAATGTCGTGCGCCGGGCATTCCTGCGCATAGGTCAGTTCAAGCTGCTGCATGGGCTTAAGATCGCAATAGGAGAAGTCGGGGACCGTCAGGTCAATGGAATGCACTCCGCGCTTGGGCGCGGTCCAAGTTTCATCGTCGGATGAAAAGCATTTCCATTACATCGTTCTCCTGTGCGGCCGGAATTGGGATGACCGCAATTTGGAAGTTGCATTACACCAAAATGGACAGAGGTAAAACCATTTTTTTCAAAATGGCGGCTTCGACTGTTCTTTTTGGAACCGTTACGCACTGTTCACGGCTTGTAATGCTGCAAAATGGCGGCTGTCGCCCTATTCTCTTGCCAAAAGGAGAAATCGCATGGGACTTCTGGTCGATGGCAAGTGGCATGATGTCTGGTATGACACCGAGAGCACGAAAGGCCGCTTTGAACGTTCAAAATCGCAATTCCGCAACTGGGTGATCGCTGACGGCAGCGCCGGCCCGACCGGCGAAGGCGGCTTCAAGGCCGAACCGGGCCGTTATCACCTCTATGTTTCCTATGCCTGCCCATGGGCGCATCGCACACTGATTTTCCGCGCGCTGAAACGGCTGGAAGACGTGATTTCGGTTTCCGTGGTGGATTTTCTGATGGCCGAAGAAGGCTGGACCTTCCACGGCGCCACCGGCAGCACCGGCGACGCGCTCTATGGCGCGAAGCGTCTTTACGAGATCTACACCCGCGCCGATCCGAACTATTCCGGCCGCGTCACCGTGCCGGTCCTGTGGGACAAAGAGCGCCAGACGATCGTCTCCAACGAATCGTCGGAAATCATCCGCATGCTGAACACCGCCTTCAACGAATTCGGCGATGCCTCGCTCGACTTCTACCCGGAAGCGCTGCGCGGCGAGATCGATGCGCTCAACGATTTCATCTACCCCAACATCAACAACGGGGTTTATCGCGCCGGTTTCGCCACCACGCAGGAAGCCTATGAGGAAGCGTTCGGGCAGCTCTTCGCCGCACTGGATGCGCTTGAGGAACGACTTTCCCGCCAGCGCTATCTGACCGGCGACCGCCTGACGGAAGCCGACTGGCGGCTGTTCACGACGCTGTTGCGTTTCGATCCGGTCTATGTTGGCCATTTCAAGTGCAATCTGCGTCGCCTTGCCGATTATCCAAACCTCTGGAACTACACGCGCGAGCTTTATCAGGTGCCGGGCGTCGCCCCGACCGTGAACATGGAACACATCAAGGGCCATTATTATCGCAGCCACAAGACGATCAATCCGACCGGCGTTGTGCCGCTTGGACCGGAAATCGACTTCGCTGCCCCGCATGACCGGGATCGCTTCCCCTCAGCACTTCCAGCAAGAGCGTGAAGCGGCTTTAAAGCCCGACCGGACCAACTGCGCTTTTCCTGCAACAGTGCCGGGGAGAACATCAGCAATCTCTTAAATCTCTCGCGCCCCATTGATTTCGATCAATGGGGCGTTTCGTTGCGCGGTCCAGATTGCACGCATCACTACTACCTCCCCCAGGACTTCAAAGACTGACCACGACTTAAGGAGAGAGAGATGAACCGCTTCGCAAGAGGATTGCTGGCCGCTATCGCCCTTACCCTGGCCGCACCGGCGGCGTTTGCCGCAGATGCCATCGTAGCCCAGCCCGCGTCCGAAATTCAGGCCGTGCCGGAAGCCCTGTCGCCATGGCAGATTCGTGTGCGCGCACTCGGCGTCGTTCCGCAGAATTCCGGCTATGTGAATGGCGTTTCAGGTTCGGATCTCGACTATTCCAAGTCGATCACGCCCGAACTCGACATCACCTACTACTTCACCGACAATTTCGCCGCCGAACTCATTCTCGGCACGACCTATGCCAATATCAACGGCGCCGGTTCGATCGACGGGCTGGGCAAGATCGGCAAGGCCTGGATTCTGCCGCCCACGCTAACGCTGCAATATCACTTCACCAATTTCGGCGCCTTCAAGCCTTATGTCGGTGCAGGCGTGAACTATACCGTGTTCTACAATCAGGATGCGACCGGCGTCGAATATCTGAAGGTCAAGAACGCATTCGGCGGCGCGTTGCAGATCGGCTTCGACTACATGCTCAACGAGCATTGGGGCGTGAACTTCGACGTCAAGAAGCTGTTCCTGGAGCCGAAATTCGACGCTACCCTGATCGGCGGCACGGAAGTGACCGGCAAGGCCAAGCTCAATCCATGGCTGATCGGCACGGGTATCACCTACCGCTTCTAAAACTCCACACGCCACGGTGAGGGTGCGGCGGATGCACCTTCACCAGATCGGCAGCGGCTCCAGGTCGTGAAGTGCTTCCTGCAGGCGCCGTTTCGTCGAGGGCGTGGTTCCCTCCGGCAGATTGTCGAGCGGAAAAAACCCGCATTCGGCAATTTCGCGGTCAGGCAAACGCGGCGCTGTCTGCTCGAATTGCCTGCACACATAGAGTGCCACATGATCGCGCGGCGATGCATGGGCGTTCTTGTAAAGCGCGAAAAGCCGGGGGGAGCCTTTCAGCACGATATTGCATTCCTCGCGCAGTTCCTTTTCCAGCGTCTCGATAAAAGTCTCGCCGCGCTCGACGCCTCCGCCCGGCAACTGCCATCCGGGCACATAGGTATGTTTTACCAGGAAAACCGAATTCTTTTTTTCATCAAAAACAATGGCCCTTACTCCTAATGTCATTGGGCGTCTTAATAAAAAATATGTATGAAATATAAAATGTCGAAAGCGCATGCCGTCTCTCCGCGAAGCAATCTACTTCGTATTAATGCATCAATGTCATCAACAAAAAGTCGCTAAACAGGTTTTGATTTTAAACATTATCCAGTAAACGGGGCCTTATGTTCCGTCTCGCCCACATATCCGATATTCACCTTTCACCGCTGCCGCGCGTGCGATACCGCGAATTGGCATCGAAGCGCATTACCGGTTACATAAACTGGCTGCGCAATCGCAAAAATGCGATGCACGGAACCGTACTCGACAGTCTCATTGCCGACATGCAGGCGCAATCCCCGGATCATATTGCGGTGACGGGCGATCTCGTCAATCTGGCGCTCAATCTCGAAATCGATATTGCCCATGACTGGCTCACCAGGCTGGGCAACCCGAACGATGTCTCGGTCGTCCCCGGCAATCATGACGCCTATGTTCCCGGCGCGCTCGACAAGTCATGCCGGAAATGGGAACCGTGGATGCGCGGCGACGGCATCGACAACAGCGGCAACCGCCCGCAATTTCCCTATCTGCGCGTGCGCGGCCCGGTGGCGCTGATCGGTGTTTCCTCGGCGCGTGCGACGGCCCCTTTCATGGCAAGCGGCGATTTCCGGTCTGCGCAAGGCAAGCGTCTGGCGGCGATGCTGGACGAAGCCGGAGCACGCGGGCTCTTTCGCATCGTGATGATCCATCACCCGCCGATCCATGGCGCGACGCCCGCGCACAAACGTCTTTACGGCATCCGCCGTTTCCAGAAGATCATACGCAAGCATGGTGCGGAACTGGTTCTCCACGGCCACACGCATCTTGTCACGCATTACGAGATAGACGGACCGAACGGCAAGGTCCCCGTCGTCAGCGTGCCGTCTGCAAGCCAGAACTTCGGCGGTCACAAACCCGCCGCCCGCTACAACATATTCAGCATCGACAGGCGGCCTGAGGGCGGCTGGTCCTGCCTCATGGAAGAACACGGCGTTTCCGATGCCAGCGAGAAAATAACGAAGCTCAACGAGCGCGTTCTTTATTGATTTCAAAACAAAACGGCGCCTTGGCGCCGTTTGGAGCACATCCCGAAAAGTCTGAAACGCCTACGCAGGGAAATCAGTCCGCTGGACTGATTTCTGATTCTGCTTCGATCGGAAAAGATGCGCGTCGAAACAAAGAGATAGAGCGCCCATCTGATTGAATCAGACCGGCGCTCTAATCTATGTGTTTTCGCTTAACGGCCAATCACCCGGTTGGCCGCCGAGACGATTGCTTCCAGTGAAGCACTGACGATATTGTCGTTGATACCGGCGCCGAACAGCTTGCCGCCCGGATGAGCCATTTCAACGTAGGAGATGGCCGAAGCGTCCGAACCCTGCTGTAGCGAATGTTCGGAATAGTCGACGACCGACATCTTTACGCCGAGATATTTGGACAGCGCATCGACAAAACCGTCGATGGGGCCGGTTCCCTTGCCCTCGATATTCCTGGTCACGCCGTTATCGGTGATTTCGGCGGTGAGAATGCGACGGCCCTTCTGCTCGGGATCGGGCATGGTGTGATGATCCACGAACTTGATGCGTGCGCCGGGCTGCGTGACGTAGAGCTTCTGGAACTCGTCGTGAATGCGCTTCGACGGCAGTTCCTTGCCTTCTTCATCGGTAATGTTCTGGATGATCTCGCGGAATTCGACCTGCAGGTTGCGCGGCAGGTTCAGGCCGTAATCCGCTTGCAGGATATAGGCGATGCCGCCCTTGCCCGACTGCGAATTGATGCGGATGATCGCTTCGTAGGAGCGGCCCACATCCTGCGGATCGATCGGCAGATAAGGCACTTCCCAGATAGGCGAATTGGCCGAACGGCGCGCCTTCATGCCCTTGTTGATCGCATCCTGATGCGAGCCTGAGAAAGCCGTATAGACCAGTTCGCCGACATAAGGGTGGCGCTCGGCGATCTTCAACTGGTTCGAATATTCATAGACTTCCTTCATCCGGTTGATGTCGGTGCAGTCCAGTTCCGGGTCCACGCCCTGCGTGTACATGTTCAGCGCCAGCGTCACCACATCCACATTGCCGGTGCGTTCGCCATTGCCGAACAGCGTGCCTTCAACGCGGTCGGCACCCGCCATCAGGCCGAGTTCCGTGGCGGCGATGCCCGTGCCGCGATCATTATGCGGGTGCAGCGAGACGATCAGGTTCTCGCGATTGTCGAGATTGCGACACATCCATTCGATCTGGTCGGCATAGACGTTCGGCGTGTTCATCTCCACGGTCGAGGGCAGATTGACGATCAGCTTGTTGTCCACCGTCGGCTTCACGATCTCGATGACGGCATTGCAGATTTCCAGCGCCACATCCAGCTCGGTGCCGGTGAAGCTTTCCGGTGAATACTGGAAGCGATAACCGCCATCTGTAGAATTGGCTGCCTTGGCAGCCATGTCCATGATCATCTTGGCGGCGTCGGTCGCGATCTGCTTGATACCGCCTACATCCTTGGCGAAGACCACGCGGCGCTGCAATTCACTGGTGGAATTGTAGAAATGGATGATCGGCGACTTCGCGCCTTCCAGCGCCTCGAAAGTCCGCGTGATCAGTTCGGGACGGCACTGCACCAGCACCTGCAAGTCCACTTCGTCCGGCACATTGCCATGCTCGATGGCCCAGCGGCAGAAGTCGAAATCAGTCTGCGAAGCGGACGGAAAGCCGATTTCGATTTCCGGAAAACCCATATCGACCAGCAGGCGGAACATGCGCTCCTTGCGGTCGTGGCCCATCGGGTCGATCAAGGCCTGATTGCCGTCGCGCAGGTCGACCGAACACCAGATCGGCGCCTTTTCGATGCGCCTGGATGGCCAGGTGCGGTCATCGAGCTGCGGAACCGGGAAAGGTGAATATTTGCTGCCTGCAATCGGCATGCCTTTGCGCTCGGAGACGGACTTCGATTGCGGCGTGGTGACGGATTGATTCATGTTCGTTTCCTCCCGGCTGTCGACGGATTCAAGCCGTCAAGCACGGATAATACTGATCAATTATAAGGGTTTTCTGGAAAGGAGCACAGGCCTGCGACCGGGGATCGACCGCCGGACGCTCCTTTCAGCGAGCCCGGCGATCGCCGCTAAGGCCGAGGGTAAGAAGCGAGTTTAGAACGCAAACATCAACGCGCGCGCCGAAGGCGGCTGCGGAATGTTCCATGGATGTTGCGTTTTTGATCGTCATGGGGAAAGCTTTTACACGCGCACTATCCGCCATGCAAGACAGTATTTCAGTCAGGCAAATGGCACAGCGCTGGTTCCCGGCGGCAGCTTTGCCTCGTCCTCCGGCTCCACATGGATCACCACGCGCGCGCTGTCGATCTCCTTCTTCAGGGCATCTTCGATACGGTCGCAAATCACATGGGCATCGCCGACGCTCATATCGGCGGCAACGACCAGGTGAAACTCGATGAAGGTGACCCGGCCGGCAATGCGCGTCTTGAGGTCGTGAACTTCGATGGCGCCCCCCGCATTGGCGGAAATCACGTCGCGGATGCGCATTTCCTCGGTCGGTTCGACGGCGATATCCATCAGCCCCTGCACCGAGGAATTGATGACATGCCAGCCCTGCCAGAGAATGTTGATGGCGACCAGTATGGCAAGCAGCGGATCGAGTATGGCCCAGCCCGTCACCACCGCGCCGACAAGGCCGACCAGAACGCCAGCCGAGGTGAAAACATCGGTCATGATGTGCTTGCCGTCGGCTTCCAGCGCGGGCGAGCGGAACTTGCGGCCGGTGCGAATCAGCAAGGTCGCCCACAGGCCGTTTATGACGGCCGCAGCGGTGTTGATAGCAAGGCCAAGCCAGGGTTCATCGAGCTTGCGCGGGGTTTCCAGCGCAAACCACGCCTCGCGGAAGATCAGGAGTGCGGCGACGGTAATCAGGACGCCTTCCACGACAGCCGAAATATATTCGGCCTTGTGATGCCCGAAAGGGTGATTGCCATCCGCGGGCTTGTAGCTCATGCGGATTGCCCACCATGCGCCGATGGCCGCAATCACATTGACGATGGATTCCAGTGCATCCGAATAAAGCGCCACGGAACCGGTCAGCGCATAGGCCAGATATTTCAGGCCCATCACACCGAAAGCAATGGGAATAGACCAAGCGGCAAGCCGCCGAACCTTTGCACTCGCGTCCATGATGAACCTTTGATTATCTTGATCCAGAGCATTTCCAGCAAAAGTGCGAAGCGGCTTTGCGTAGGATAATGCGACTATAAAACTCTTGGAGCGCGGTTCGATCCGGTTGAAACAGACCGGCGCTCCAACTGCTTGTCATGAACCGCACATCTTATCCGAAACCGTTTCACACTTTTCGGATGCGCGCCAGCGCCGGGACACATCCACAACGCCTCTGGCATATGCGGCAGCAATTCACCGCCGCTCTATACCCCAGAAAAGCAAATCTTCGTACCCTGTTTTTTCAGTTCCGGCATTTAATTTTCTCCTGCAAATGCAAGGCATTACAGTTGCAAATGAGTTGCCAGAGCAGGCAATGAGCAAGCGCCGGCAGGTCATAAAAAACCAGCCGCGGTGCGGGCCGCGGCTGGCTTGAAATCACGACGCGAAGCGTTCGGTCAGTAGTTGGTGCGGCGAGCCTTGTTCTTGCCCGCCAGATGCGTCACCACATTCTCGATCATGCGCATTCCGGCATTGTGGCCAAGCGTCATGATCGATTCCGGATGGAACTGAACGGCGGCAACCGGCTCGTGCTTGTGCTCGAAAGCCATGATGACACCATCTTCCGTTTCCGCCGTCACCAGAAAATCATCCGGCAGACGCTCCGGATCGGCGAAGATCGAATGGTAGCGCCCGACCGTCACCTCCTTCGGCAGGCCAGAGAATATCCGCTCCGGCTTCGACACGCGGATGCGCGACGGCTTGCCGTGCATCGGAATGCGCAACTGGCGCAGCGTGCCGCCATAGGCTTCGGCGAGCGCCTGCAAACCAAGGCAGACACCAAAGATCGGCAGTTCGCGCTTGCGCGCCTTGGTGATGGTGGCCTTGCAATCGAAGTCCTGCGGCGTGCCCGGTCCGGGCGACAGGACCACGAGGTCCGGCTTGATCCTGTCGAACACCTCTTCCGCCACTGGCGAGCGCACGGTGGAAACCGTCGCCCCCGTCTGGCGGAAATAGTTGGCGAGCGTGTGCACGAAGGAATCCTCGTGATCCACGAGCAGGATGGAGATGCCCTCTCCCACCTTCGCCGCTACGCGCTCCTCGGCGACATGATTGCTCTTCTGCGCCTCGCGCACCGCAGCGATCATGGCCGAAGCCTTCAATTCGGTTTCGGCCTCTTCCTCTTCCGGATTGGAATCGAACAGAAGCGTTGCACCCGCGCGGATTTCCGCCACGCCATCCTTCACACGGATGGTGCGCAGCGTCAGGCCGGTATTCATGTCGCCGTTGAAGTGCATCATGCCGATCGCGCCGCCATACCATGCGCGCGGGCTGCGTTCGTTTTCCTCCAGAAAGCGCATCGCCCACAGCTTCGGCGCGCCGGTTACGGTCACGGCCCATGCATGGCTGAGGAAGCCGTCAAAGGCATCCATGCCGTCGCGAAGCCGTCCTTCGATGTGATCGACCGTGTGGATCAGGCGTGAATACATCTCGATCTGGCGGCGGCCGATGACGCGCACCGATCCTGGCTCGCAGACGCGACTCTTGTCGTTGCGATCCACATCCGAGCACATGGTCAGCTCGGACTCGTCTTTCTTGGAGTTCAGCAGTTTCAGTATCTGTTCCGAATCCGAAATCGCGTCTTCGCCGCGCTTGATCGTGCCTGAAATCGGGCAGGTTTCGATACGCCTGCCGTTCACCCGCACGAACATTTCCGGCGACGCGCCGACCAGATATTCATTCTCGCCCAGATTGATGAAGAAGGAATAGGGCGACGGGTTGATCGTCTTCAACCGGCGGAAAATCTCCGATGGCGCGGTGTGGCAGCGCTCGTAGAAGGTCTGCCCCGGGACCACTTCAAACAGGTCGCCGCGCTTGAAGCTCTCCTTGGCGCGCTCGACCAGCTTCGCATATTCGCCCGGATTGTGGTCGCCCCGCGCAAGCTTGGCGTCCGATGGCTTGAAGGCGCGTGCAGGCGTCGCACGTGCGAGACCGTGCGTGGAAGAACCGCCGCAGGTGAATTCGTAACGATCCACCCAGGCGCGTGCCGCATAATGATCGGCCACGAAGATTTCGTCCGGGATGAACAGCACCAGATCGCGCTGATCGTCGGGGCGCTTCAGCTTGTACTGGATCGGATCGAACTGGAACGCCAGATCGTAACCGAAGGCGCCGTAAAGACCGAGATTGGCGTCTTCCTCGGAGAAGAACAGGCCGACAATGGCGCGCAGGACCGTGAAGACCGAAGGCATGCGCGAGCGCTCTTCCTCGGTAAAGGTGCCGCTCGGCTCGGCAATCGTCAGCTCGATGCGGTTTTCTTCCGCCTTGTCGACCGTCACTTCGGCCAGCGCCTTTACCGTGTCCAGAATGGGACGAAGCAGAATGACGCCGCGAGCATTCAGCGCTTCGATGCGCATGGTGCGGGCGCGCGAGGTGATGACCACCGGAGGATCGACGATGGCCGTATCCCATCGCGTATAGCGGCCCGGATATTCGTAGTTGGACGAGAACACCGCACCGCGCCGTTCGTTCAGCGCATCGATATAGGTCTCGATCGCGCCCTTATAGGCTGTGAGGTGGCGCACGCGCTCGACGACGATGCCGCCCGCCGTCTCGTGCTGGAATATCTCGCTATCCGCAATCTTCGCATTCATGATCGGCTATCCCAAAACGAGAGCATTTCCGGTTTAAAATGCTCTATCTATTTGTTTTTGACGCATGTCTCGATCCCAAGAAACGGCTCCCGCTTCCGGGGACATGCTCCAACTGTTCCCAAACATTCCCGGAAACCGGTTTCTCCCGCCGGTCTTATACAAACAGCCAAACAAAAAGGCCGCCCGGATAATCCCAGCGGCCTGTTTCCTGAACGCAAATGCACAAATGCCTGCGTGGCCGCTTTTAGCGGGCCCACCACCAACCGTTGATGACGATATTGCGCGAAATGTTCATGGAGCTACTGTTAGCGTTCAATCCGTTTCCTTGCAACCGGAAAATTCGGGCGCGCCATCGGGCCGCAAAGCGCCGTCCAGCTCGCCGCCGACACAGCCTTCGCCACGTTCAGCAACCACCACAAAGAAATCCGGACAGTTTGGGGCTGTCCGGACTTCCTCAGAACCGGGGATGAACGGGACGGAAGGAAAGCGACGATTCCCCCAGTCCGGCCCCCCTTACCCCATGCCAAAATTTCCAGGTGCAATATGACTTTCAGTATGCACATTTATCCTTATCACAAGCCGCGATTATTATGCAACCTGTGATTGTTATTTGCACGTATGCTTACATTTGAGGCCAATTCATCGAAACAGTTCGAAAATTTGTAGGACCACCCAACAAGTTTCGTCTTGCGTCGGGGATCGATTTCGGATTCATTTCCGTGGCAACTCAAACACATATGCAAAAATCAAGAATAGAGCCGTCACACATAAACGGCCATTGGGGACAACTGATGAAGAATCTCGATGCGATGGACAGGAGTATTTTGCGCGCCCTTCAGGAGAATGGACGCCTGACCAATACCGAACTGGCTGATCGCATAAATCTCTCGCAGACGGCCACCGCCGAACGCGTCAAGCGACTGACCCGCGAAGGGTATATTCTAGGCTATTCGGCGCGGCTTTCGCCCAAGATGCTCGACCGGGCCATGCTGGTCTTCATCGAGATCAAGCTCGACCGCACCACGCCGGAAGTCTTTGAAACCTTCTCGACCTTCACCCGCAACAATCCGGACATCCTGGAATGCCACATGGTTGCGGGTGGCTTCGACTATCTCGTCAAGGCCCGCGTATCCGACATGGATCACTACCGGCGCTTCCTTTCGGAAGCGCTTCTTTCCCTCCCCGGCGTGCGGGAATCGCACACCTATGCCGTGATGGAGGAAGTGAAGGAAACCGCCTATATCGCCGTCTGAGTAGGCGACAAGCCCTTCCTGAACACGTCGTTGCTGTCAGCAGTATGGAAGCAACGAATGCCCTGTTCCGCACTTCGAACTTGCGCACAATTATTTACGGGTATATACCCGCAACATGTCACATCCGTGTTTCTGCATTCTTCTGCGCCAGGCAGCCCGCAAGACGTCGAGCGTTTACGACAACGCGCTGGCTCCGCTTGGCATCAATGTCGCCCAGTTCAGCACCCTGCGGAAAATCCGGCGCGCGGGCTCCATCTCGGTGACGGAACTCGCCCATCTGTCGGAGCTGGACCGTTCGACCATGGGCCGCAATGTGAAGGTTCTGCAGCGAATGGGCCTGATCGAGCCCGCCGCCAGCGACGACCATCGCGAGACCAGCGTCACGCTCACGGCTGATGGCCGCGATCTGGTTGAGCGCGGCGGCCCGCTCTGGGATCAGGCGCAGGAGGAAATCGAAACCCGGCTGGGAGAGGACGGCGTGGAGCAATTGCAGCATCTGCTCCGCGCGCTCGGCTAAGCCAAACGCCTTTTGACTGAAAACCAAACGCCTTTTGACTGAAAACAATGACCTGAAGCCATGCGCCCGCTACAGCATCGGCCCGAAATCGGTGACGATTTTCGCAAAGCACGATGCGTCGAAACCAAAGATCAGGGCGAATGGCTTCGCCATCAAACGCAAGGCTGGTCGAGAGCCAGCTTGAACCCGAAAGCGCCAAAGATGATTTCTGCCCGCCTTGCCAGCTTTCTCGCCCAGAGGAACATCCATTACGGATGGATCGTCGCCGCCATTACCTTCCTGACCATGCTGGCGACGGCCGCCGCCATGGGATCGGCGGGCATATTGATCGAACCGCTCCAGCGTGAATTCGGCTGGACCAACGCGAATATCTCCTTCGCAATGGCGCTTCGCCTCGTTCTTTTCGGCCTCATGGGGCCATTCGCCGCTGCCTTCATGAACCAATTCGGCCTGCGCCGCGTGGTTGCCGCCGCTCTCATCATGATTTCGCTGGGGCTTGTCGGCTCGATTTTCATGACCGAGGAATGGCAGATGGTAGGGCTCTGGGGCATCGTGATCGGCCTCGGCACCGGCATGACCGCGCTTGTGCTTGGCGCAACCGTCGCGGCCCGCTGGTTCGAAAAGCGGCGCGGCCTCGTCGTCGGCCTCATGACCGCCAGCAACGCCACCGGCCAGCTGGTCTTCATGCCGATCCTTGCCAGCGTCAGCCAGACGATCGGCTGGCGCACATCGCTCACCATCGTCATCTGTTTCCTTGTTGCAGCCCTTGTGCTGGTTCTCGCCCTTATGCGGGACCACCCGGCGGATATCGGCCTGAAACCGTTCGGCCGAACCGCGCCGCTGCCCGCGCCCGAACCCCGCAAGAGCTTCGGCGCCATGCTGGCCTCGCCGCTCGTCACCTTGCGCGAAGCATCGTCGACCCCGACCTTCTGGGTCCTGTTCCTGACCTTCTTCGTCTGCGGCTTTTCCACCAACGGCCTGATTCAGACGCACTGGATCACGCTTTGCGGCGATTTCGGCATCGCTCCGGTGGGGGCTGCGGGCATCCTTGCCGTGATCGGCGCCTTCGACCTCATCGGCACGATCATGTCCGGCTGGCTCTCCGACCGGTTCGACAATCGCTGGCTTCTGTTCTGGTTCTATGCGCTGCGCGGCCTGTCGCTGATCTACCTGACCTTTACCGACTTCACCGTCTACGAACTGGCATTGTTCGCCGTTTTCTACGGGCTGGACTGGGTGGCGACCGTGCCGCCGACGGTCAAGCTTGCCGCCGAACGTTTCGGCCCGGAAAAGGCCGGACTGGTCTTTGGCTGGGTGTTCACCGGCCACCAGATCGGTGCAGCGGCCGCAGCCGCCTTCGCGGGGCTCGTGCGCACCGACTATGACAGCTACACCCCGGCCCTGATCCTTGCAGGCGCAATGTGCTTTGCCGCCGCTGCCATGGTCTTCATCATCAACCGCCCTGCCGCAAGGCCCGCCTTGCAGGCATCATGAGGCGGCAGGTTTCTTGCCCTTCCTGTTCAGGGCCAGCACGCCGAGGCTGATCAGGAAGGCGGCGAGCGTGTCGGTCCAGCCCGGCACTTCGCCAAGCAGGACAAGCGCCAGAACCAGAGTAATGACGGGGATCAGCGCCGATAGCGCTGCCCCCGCAGCCGTTCCCAGCAGGACAACGGCACGGTTGAAGGCGAATACGCCGAAGGCCGAGGTCAGAACGCCCTGATAAAACCCCTGCAGGGCAATATCGCCCCAGGGTGTCGCGCCCATCCCCTTGGGCAGGAAGATCATGTAGATCGGCAGATAGACGATTGCCGAGGTGACGGCGGCGATGGCGGTCGCATGCAGCCCGTCCATCCCCTTCTTGCGAAACACCATGACATAGATCGCCCAAACCAGTGCCGCGACGAAAAAGAACAGGTGCCCGAGCATTTCCGGCCCGCCCAGTTGCGACAGACCGGCGATCAGCATGGCCCCGATCACGATCAGCACGACCCCGGACCACCGCGACGGTGCAAGATGTTCCTTCAGAAGCGCCATTCCCAGAATGGCAACCATCGCAGTCATCAGCCCCGGAATAAGCGCCGCCGCATGGGACGCCGGGGCATATTGCAGGCCGCAGGTGGTCAGCAGCGCATAGGGAACGCCTGCACCGGAAGCCAGAAGCACGAAGCCGAGCGGGCCAAGCTGGCGAAGGCCGAACCCTTTCATCAGAACGACCGGCAGCAGCACCAGCCCTGCCACGCCGAAGCGCAGGGCAATGATGTCGAATGGCGTCAAGGCGGTCTTGAACCCGAACCGGGTCAGGACGAAGGAACCGGACCACACCAGCACCCCGGACAGCCCCCAGGCCAGACCGCGTATGGTATTGGAAGTCGAACTCGTCGGATGGGTGTCGGTGATGGCCGTCATTTTCGCTCGCAGCAGGAAAAAGGAATAGCGCCGGACTATTGCATTCCTGGCCGCGACGAGCGCCACGGATAAGCGAGATATGAGATATTAGAATTTCTTATGCCGCCCGGGTTCTGGCTTGCAGGGCCACATCGCAGAACCGATCGATCAGATGCCTGACCGGGCTGTCGGCCCGAAAGACGATATAGACAGTGCGGAAGGTCGGCGGATTGAGGCGGCGCGCGCGCAATCCGTGCAGATCGGCGTCCGGCAGGCTGATTTCCGACAGAAGCGTGGTGCCGATGCCATGCCGCACCATTTCCAGCACCGTGGCGACGTCTCGCGTGCGCACCTGCTCGCTGCGCGTTTCGCCATCGCCATGGATAATCCGGTCGATGATCATCTCGCAGCCCGCAGCCGCGATCAGCTGGCGGTTGCGCAGCTCCTCCGCGGCAACGGTGTCGTTGCGCATGAAGGGATCGTCGCGTCTGCCCACCACGACCAGTTCTTCGCGTCCAACCTCGCGAGCCTCAAGCTCGGGCGTCGGCAGCGAGGTGATGCCGAGATCAGCAATGCCGTCCCGCACCCACAGGCTGACATCATCGTGCCCACCCTCGAAAGCGCTGAACTCGATGCCGGGATAAAGCCGCTGAAACGTCTTTCGCAGACCGGGCAGGACATATTGGAGCTGGCTCGGGATTGCCGCAACGCGCAGCCGTTCGGGCGCGCCTGAAGCACGACACCGTGCCTGCACCTCTATCCGGTCGATGGCCTGAAGCGCCGCCTTGGCGTCGGCAAGGATCGATTGTCCGAATGCCGTCAGCGCAGCGCCGTCGCGCTTTCGTGCCAGCACCTCGACCCCGAGTATCTTTTCCAGTGTCGCAATCGCCTGACTTGCGCCCGATTGCGTCAGGCGCAGGCGGCGCGCGGCGGCGCCGACGCTGCCGGTTTCCGCAACAGCTTCAAGCAGACGTAACTGGACCAGACTGATCTTCATCGTTTTGGTTCCGGCTCACTCTTCAATCAAAGCATCGCCCCAGTCGGCGCGGCGCGCCCAACGGAACAGATCACCCTCGCGCTTGGTCAGGAGACGTTCTTCGGCCCTGCCGTCATCCTTGCACAGTTTAACCGAAACCTTGCCGCCGCCAACCCGGGTCGGCGCGATCACTCGCGCCTTCACATCATTGACCGTCTCGCGCACCGCAGCAAGATAGATGAATTTCTCATCCTCCCACGGCACTTCCGCGTCCTTGGTCAGACGATGAATGCGAGAGCGCGCGACCCGGCGCGAGAAATGGCACCAGTCGGGCGCGGCCAGCGGGCAATCGAGCTGGTGCGGACAGGGCGCCGCAATGATTGCGCCTTCGGCGATGAGCGTGTGGCGTGCATCGAGGATGCGCTGCCAGCCCGCCGGTGTACCCGGCTCCACGATAACCAGCATCTGTTTTGCCGCTGCCCACAGGCGCGAGATCAGCGTCTGCCGCTTTTCAGGCGCAAGCTCGTCCAGCACATAGGCAATGGTCACGAGATCGGCCTGTGGAAAATCGAGCTTTTCCCGCACCACATCCCCCGCCCGCCAATCAAGATCGGGCAGTCCGCTATTTTGCGAAAGGCCGCTTCCCACTGCACGGATTGCAGGGCTTGCCTCGATCATGGTTGCGGATTGAAGCATGGGCCAGCGCTGCCTGGCCGCCCAAAGCGCCGTTCCCGGCCCTGCGCCCACATCCAGCATGGTTTGCGGCGCGAAATCGGGACAGACCTCAGCTGCACTATCCAGACTGGCGCGGACCGCCGCATAGGTCGCAGGCAGCCGCGCCGCCAGATAGGCTTTCGCGGCAAGATCGTCGGAAATATGCATGCGCCCGTCGCGCGTCTCGGCCCGGTAACGGCGCGAAAGCATTTCGGATGCGCGCTTCAGGTCGGCCAGAGCCACGCCCTCAAGCGCGGCATCCACCGCCTGTCGCAAGGTAGCTGGCAGTTCCATCGCCCGTCAGCGCTCCAGAACCTGCTTCACATCGACGAGGTTCGAACGGACACGCAGGATGTAGAAGCCCATCGTGGTCAGATGCGACGGCGTGAACCAGGCATCGGGGCTGCCGTTGGAAACGATGAAAGGCTGCATGTCGAGCGCCGCGCGCATCTGCTTTTCCATCTCGTCCCACACACCGTCGAGGTGCTTTTCGGCCAGAACGCCGCGGAAATCCGAATGTGCTGCACGCAGCAGGCCGTAATAGGCATAAAGCTGGCCATAGGCGAACCAGAAACGATCATCCGCGCGCGTGTCGAACCAGCCGGCATGGTAGTTCTCGGCACGGTCCTTGAGGATGGCCGAAGTCGAACCGAGGTCGCTCGCGATACGGTCCACGAACTGGATCAGATTGTCGGCGCGGGCATCGAATGTTGCCTGACAGTTTTCCAGCCGCCCGTTGAAGGCACGCAGATCCTTGATCGCCGAACGGTAATAGCTCGGCGTCGGCGTTTTAGGGCCAAAGGGACTCAGGCCGAAATACCAGGAATCTTCGGCAAACTGCAGATTGCCGCGCGCCTTTTGCAGATCGCCATCGATCTGCGATGTGCCTCTGAGGCGTCCGATATTATCAACGAGTTCAATTGCCGTGCGGCGCACGGCTGCATTGATGCCGCGCTGGAACGAAGCCTTGTTGTCGAGGAACGGCGTGCGGTCCCAATCCAGCCCGAAAAAGCCGAGCTTGTAGAGCAGCATGGAAGAAATCCATGCATTCTGGTTGACGTTGAAATCGGTGAGATCGGCAGCAACTTCAGCAATGGCCGAACGCGAACATTTGCGCGCCGACGACGGCAATTGCGCCGCCTGAACCGGTTGATTCGCCGTTGCGGCATCGCCGTTCTGGCCGGTTGATGGCGCAGTGGCGGGCTGTTCTGCCGGTGCGGCAGTGGACGGAACTTCGGCTGGCGCGGCCTCCGCTTTCACCTCTTCGCCGGGCGTTGTCGCGTTCTGATAGCTGTATTTGGCCGGATAATCGGGATCGAAATTCGTCCAGGCTTGAGTCTGCCAGATGAAATAGAGGTAAAGCCCGCCAAGACCGATCACGAGGACCGCGCTTACAACTTTCCACAAAATTCCGAGCCGCAGGAAAAGCCGCCACAAACCGCCAAGCGGAATGGCAATCAGGCGGGCAAGCGCCGCGATGAAACGTCCGAGGAAGGAAAAAACGCCCTTTACTGCATTCCACACTGTAAAATATCCTTCCTTTTGCCCCATAAACCGGGGCTTCGCACCGCGTCTGCACCGCACGCGGACCTATGCATCGCAAGTCCCGTTCGCAAGCAGCCAAGCCTGAAAAAGCCACTGGTTCTCAAATAGAGTGTGCTCATCTTTTCGACAACCCAATGGTCTGATTCCGACATTTGCGTCCCGCGGATATGAGCGCTGAGCAAATGTCGGAATCAGACCACTGGTAACTTTATGAATCGCGTGGATTTTTCGAATTTGACGTTTGAAACGAGGTTTATATCGGACGGATATCAAACGTCAAATTCAATCCACTCGAACACTCATCCAACTGATTTTATCCGTCAATTTCCGCTGACAGGGTTGAATCCCGGGAGCCGATCCGTAACATGGCGCCAACCCGCTTCGGCCAAGTGCGTGGCAATCCTGCCCGCCTCCCCTGGCCGACGGTTCCGGAAAATGATGAGCGACAAACAGCTTCAAGGCGGTTTCAAATCAGGTGCGAAACGGTTTTTCGCCGGAAACTGCGGTCAACGTCGCAATCAAGAACATTTTCGCCGCTATGGTACTTGAATGGCGAAATCTTTGGTGTTTGCTAAAGCTGGAACCGGAAAAACAATCAATCCGTAAAAACGGCCCGGTAAATGGAGAGAACAATGAAGTCCGTATCGACCCTTATGCTTACGCTTGCCTTGGGTGGGCTTGCCACGGGAACGGCAATGCTGAGCGCGCCTGCAAACGCCGTCGCCGCCGAACCCGAAAGCTGCTCGACCGTCCGCTTCTCGGATGTCGGCTGGACCGACATCACCTCCACGACGGCGGTGGCGACGGAAATCCTCAAAGGTCTCGGCTACAAGACCGACATCAAGGTTCTCTCCGTGCCGGTGACCTATGCGTCGCTGAGCAAGAAGGACATCGACGTCTTCCTCGGCTACTGGAACCCGTCCATGAGCGCCGACCTCCAGCCCTATCTGGACGACAAGACCGTCGAGACGCTGCGCACCAATCTGACGGGCGCGAAATACACCCTCGCCGTGCCGAAATACGCCTATGACGAAGGCCTCAAGGACTTCAAGGACATTGCAAAGTTCAAGGACAAGCTGGGCGGCAAGATCTACGGCATCGAACCGGGCAATGACGGCAACCGCCTGATCCTCGACATGATCAACAAGGACGCCTTTGGTCTCAAATCCTTCGAACTGGCGGAATCCTCCGAGCAGGGAATGCTGGCGCAGGTCGCGCGCAGCATCAAGAGCAAGGACCCGGTCGTGTTCCTGGCATGGGAACCGCATCCCATGAACAAGCGTTTCGAAATCGCCTACCTCACTGGCGGCGACGATTTCTTCGGCCCCAATCTCGGCGGCGCCAAGGTCGAAACCAATGTGCGCACCGGCTACACGCAGGAATGCCCGAACGTCGGCAAGTTCCTCACCAATCTGGAATTCAAGCTCGATATCGAAAACGAGATCATGGGCAAGATTCTCGATGACGGCCAGGAACCGTCGAAAGCCGCACAGGACTGGCTCAAGGCCAATCCCGGCGTTCTCGACCAGTGGCTCGCAGGCGTGACGACCGTCGACGGCAAGGAAGGCCTGCCGGCCGTCAAGGCGGCGCTCGGCCTTTGATTCTCCTATGCCGCCGGGCTGCGACAAACGCGGCCCGGCACATTCCAGCACCTTCATCACAAGCACGCAGCAGGAGACTTGATCGTTGAACTGGCTGACGGACTACAAGATTCCTGTCGGACCAACCGCCAAATCTGTGGTGGACTGGCTGACGACCCATCTGGGGCTTTTCTTCGACACTTTGGCGGCGGTCATGCAGGGCCTGATTGACGGCTTGTTGTATCTCTTGCAACTGCCGCATCCACTGCTGCTGATCGCCATCTTCGCAATCATTGCCTGGCTGATCCAGCGTCGTATCTCAGTCGTCCTGCTCACCGTTCTGGGTTTCCTCTTCATCATCAATCAGGGATACTGGGAACCGACCCTCAAGACACTGACGCTCGTCCTGTCATCGTGTTTTGTCTGCATGGCGATCGGCGTGCCGCTCGGCATTGCTGCGGCCCATCGTCCGGCACTTTACGCCGCGATGCGTCCGGTTCTCGACCTGATGCAGACCTTGCCGACATTCGTCTACCTGATCCCGGCGATTGTTTTCTTCGGCATCGGCATGGTGCCGGGCCTGCTTGCCACCGTCATCTTCGTGATCCCCGCCCCCATCCGCCTGACGCAGCTCGGCATTTCCTCCACACCGTCCTCGCTCATCGAGGCGGGTGAAGCCTTTGGCGCGTCACGCTCGCAACTTCTCTGGAAGGTCGAACTGCCCTATGCGATGCCGCAAATCCTCGCGGGCCTGACCCAGACGATCATGCTTTCGCTTTCGATGGTGGTCATCGCCGCGCTTGTCGGCGCCGACGGCCTCGGCGTGCCGGTGGTGCGCGGGCTGAACTCCGTCAACATTTCTCTCGGCTTCGAAGCAGGTTTTATCATCGTCGTGGTTGCAATCATACTTGATCGCATCTTCCGCGCTGGGAACGAGAAATAGGAACAAGCGGATGACCATCATCGCACTCGAAGACGTCTGCATCATTTTCGGCAGCAATGTCGGCGACGCGCTGGCGCTGGCGGATCGCGGCGCAACCCGCTCGCAGATCCAGGCGGAAACCAATCTCGTCCTGGGCGTCCACAATTGCACGCTCAACATCGAGGAAGGCGAAATCCTCGTTCTCATGGGACTGTCCGGCTCGGGCAAATCGACCCTTCTTCGTGCAATCAACCGGCTTAATCCGATTTCGCGCGGCCGCGTTCTCGTGCGTGAAGGCGACCGCGCCATCGATGTCGGCAAGGCTGACCGGGCGACACTCCGCCATCTGCGCACCGAGCTCGTTTCCATGGTGTTCCAGCAGTTCGGCCTGCTGCCATGGCGCACGGTCGAGGAAAACGTCGCCTTCGGACTGGAAATTTCCGGGATGGGCAAGGACGAGCGCCTCGCCAAGGCCCGCGACCAGCTCGAACTCGTCGGCTTGCAGGACTGGGCCAAGCGCAAGGTCGGGGAGCTTTCCGGCGGCATGCAGCAGCGCGTCGGACTTGCCCGCGCCTTTGCGACCGGCGCACCGATCCTGCTGATGGACGAGCCTTTCTCGGCCCTCGATCCGCTGATCCGCACGCGGTTGCAGGACGAATTGCTGGCTTTCCAGTCGCGCCTGAAAAAGACCATCGTCTTCGTCAGCCACGATCTCGATGAAGCCATGAAGATCGGCAATCGCATCGCCATCATGGAAGGCGGGCGTATCGTCCAGTGCGGCACGCCGCAGGAAATTCTTCTGCAGCCCGCCGATGCATATGTCGCCGACTTCGTTGCGCATATGAACCCGCTCGGCGTGCTTCGCGCCGGAGACATCATGGTGCCTTTCGATCGCAATGCGGCACCGCGTCCTTTTGCGGCTACCGCACGGCGCGAAACGCTGGTGCGCGAACTGATGAATGCCGTGGCGGACAGCAGCGGCGATGTCGGCATCGTCGAGAATGGCGCTGTGGTCGGCAAGATTGCGGCAGACGACATTGTGCGTGCGCTGGCCTGGCATCAGCAGCGCGGAACCTCTTCGTGAACAAAAAAGCCGCACATTCTCATGTGCGGCTTTCGAATTTCAGGCTGCGCAGGATGCGCGTCAGCTATGGGCGGCCTGTCTTGCAGCAGCGCGCGCTTCCACGCGTGCCTTGATGGCATCCACATCCGCACGCGGCGTCGCGGCGAAGAGCTTCTTCGTATAATCGTGCTGCGGATTGTTGAACACGTCGTCGCGCGAGCCGTATTCAACCACCTCACCGAAATACATCACCATCACCTCATCGGCGATATAGCGCACGACCGAAAGGTCATGGCTGATGAAGACATAGGTAAGGCCGAACTCTTCCTGCAGATCGGCCAGCAGGTTGAGGACCTGGGCCTGCACCGAAAGGTCGAGTGCGGAAACCGGCTCATCCAGAATGAGCAGCTTCGGGTTAAGCATCAGCGCGCGCGCAATGGCGATACGCTGGCGCTGGCCGCCGGAGAACATATGCGGATAGCGGTTGAAGTGCTCGCGACCGAGGCCGACCTTCAACAGCATCTGCATGGCCTTGGAACGGCGCTCTTCCGCAGACATATTGGTGTTCAGCAACAGCGGTTCCGCCAGAACGTCGCCGATCTTCTGGCGCGGATTGAGCGAACCGTAGGGGTTCTGGAACACGATCTGCACCTTCTGGCGCATTTCGGGCGTCAGGCCATCGCGAGCGATGTTCACATCCTTGCCGCCGATCTTCAGTTCGCCGGAGGTCTGTGGATCGATCATGGTGAGAATGCGGGCCAGCGTGGACTTGCCGCAACCCGATTCACCGACGATCGCCAGCGTCTTGCCCTTCTCGACCTTGAAGCTCACGCCCTTGACGGCATGAACCACTTTTGGCTTGCCGAACAGCCCGCCGCCGACATGATAATCGCGCTTGATATCGCGCGCCTCGAGAACAATCTCGCTCATCACGCTTCTCCCGCACCATTATTTTCAAAGACGAAATCGGACACCGTCGGAAGACGGTCGCCCGTCGCATTCTCCGGCAGGGCCGACAGCAGCGCACGGGTATATGGATGCTTGGGCGCGGAGAACAGCGACAGCACGTCGGCATCCTCCATCTTGTGGCCCTTGTACTGCACGATCACGCGGTCCGCCGTTTCGGCAACCACACCCATGTCGTGGGTGATCATGATCAGACCCATGCCGTGCTCCACCTGAAGCCGCATCAGCAGATCGAGAATCTGCTTCTGGATCGTCACGTCGAGAGCCGTCGTCGGTTCGTCTGCGATGAGGAGCTTGGGATTGCACGCAATCGCAATCGCGATCATGACGCGCTGGCACTGGCCGCCCGACATCTGATGCGGGAAGCTTTTCAGGCGTTCCGCCGCATCGCGAATGCCGACGAGTTCCAGAAGCTCAATGGCGCGGGCACGGCTTGCCGAGCCGTTCATGCCCATATGCTGCTTCAGCACTTCCTCAAGCTGATACCCGACCGTGAAGCAGGGATTGAGGCTTGCGACCGGTTCCTGGAAAATCATCGAAATGTCGCGGCCGATGATCTTCCGGCGTTCCTTGTCGGACATCGCCTGCAAGTCCTGACCGTCGAAGGTCATGACATCTGCGGTAACGGTCGCTGACTTGGGCAGGAGGCCCATGACGGCGAGCATTCCGACAGACTTGCCCGAACCGGATTCGCCGACAATCGCCAGCACTTCGCCCTTGTCCACCGTAATGTCGATCCCGTCGACCGCCTTGAAGGGACCGGTCGAGGTGTCAAAAGAAACCGATAGATTCTTGATTTCTAACAGCGCCATCGGTCAGCTCCTCTTGAGCTTCGGGTCGAGCGCATCGCGCAGACCGTCGCCGATCAGATTGATGGCGAGAACAGTAATCAGGATCGCAAGGCCGGGGAACGTGACGATCCACCAGGCGCTCGTGATAAACTCACGTGCGGATGCAAGCATCGTGCCCCATTCGGGTGTGGGCGGCTGCGCGCCCATGCCCAGAAAGCCCAAAGCTGCAACATCGAGAATGGCGTTGGAGAACGACATCGTTGCCTGCACCACGAGCGGGGCAAGACAGTTCGGCAAAATGGTCTTGAACATCAGGCGCAGCTTGCTTGCACCGGCAAGCTTGGCCGCGGTCACATATTCGCGTTCCTTTTCCGCCATCACGGCAGCGCGGGTGAGACGCGAGAAGTGCGGCAGCAGGACCAGCGTGATCGCCAGAACGGCATTGATCAGGCCGGGCCCAAGGATCGCCACCAGAACCAGCGCCAGCAGCAGCGACGGGAATGCGAGGATAACGTCCATGATGCGCATGAACACCGTATCGACACCGCCACCAAAATAGCCGGTGATAAGGCCAATCGTTATGCCGAGGCACATTGAAATGATGACGATGACGAAGCCGACAAGCAGCGAATATTGCGCACCGTAGATCAGGCGGGAAAGAATGTCCCGCCCAACTTCGTCAGTACCGAGAAGAAACTGCGTCGTGCCACCATCTTCCCAGAACGGCGGAGTCTTTAGGAATTCACGGAACTGATCCGTAGGTCCATGCGGCGCAATAAGCGGAGCAAGGATTGCGACCAAAATGATCGCGAGAAATACGAAAAGACCGATCACAGCGCCGCGATTGACGCTGAAATAGAACCAGAAATCCCTCAACGCGCGCATCTTGCCAACGTCGTTCACGGCTTCCGGCTGAATAGCTGAGTGTGTCATGATACCCTCACTTGTGCCGGATACGCGGATTGATGAGGCCGTACAGCAGATCGACGACCAAATTCACCAGCATGATGATGAATGCGATCAGCAGCAATCCGCTCTGCACGACCGGATAGTCGCGACGGAAAATGGAATCGAGCATCCATT
The DNA here is from genome assembly GCF_049065885.1 of Brucella sp. IR068. NCBI lineage: Bacteria > Pseudomonadati > Pseudomonadota > Alphaproteobacteria > Hyphomicrobiales > Brucellaceae > Brucella > Brucella sp. IR068. The sequence goes on from NZ_JBAKHE010000007.1 coordinate 227,466, forward strand.
TGCCGATACCGGGCCATGAGAAGATCGTCTCCGTGAGGATCGCACCGGCCATCAGGACGCCGACCTGAAGGCCGATCGTCGTGATAACGGGTATCATCGCATTGCGAAGCGCATGCAGACCGACGACGCGACGAACCGGAAGGCCCTTGGCACGCGCGGTACGCACATAATCTTCACCCAGGACTTCCAGCATCGCAGAGCGCGTCTGGCGGGCGATTACGGCGAGCGGAATGGTCGCAAGCACGATGGTCGGCAGGATGAGATGCGAGACCGCGGAGGCGAAAGCGCCCTTCTGGTCTGACATCAGGCTGTCGATCAGCATGAAACCGGTGACGGGCGGGAAGAAATAGAGCAGCGAGATGCGGCCGGAGACCGGCGTCCATTGCAGCACGCCTGAGAACAGGATGATGAGCAGAAGCGCCCACCAGAAGATCGGCATCGAATAACCGACCAGCGAAATGCCCATCAGGCCCTGATCGAACCATGAGCCGCGCTTGACAGCCGCGATGACGCCGGCAGGGATGCCGAGGAGAATAGCCACGATGATCGCGCAGATGGACAACTCGACAGTTGCAGGAAACAGCGCGAAGAATTCGACGAGAACAGGCTTTTTGGTCACCAGGGACTGACCGAAATCGCCGTGCAGCAGGTTCCAGACATAGTCGAGATATTGCTGCCAGATCGGGCGGTCGAAGCCCAGTTGCGCCATCAGTTCGGCATGGCGCTCGGGGCTTACGCCGCGTTCGCCGGCCATCAACAGCACGGGATCGCCCGGAAGAACCCGGACGAAGGCAAAAGCCACGATTGTGATGCCTATGAAGGTCGGAACCAGATAGACGAGTTTGTTCAATATGAAGCGGAACATACAAAAACTCCGACCGGGTGCAGGGGATCACCCTACACCCGGCCGCTCGTGTTGTCAGATTTTACTCGGAGATATCAACGTCTTCGAAGCGATAGTCGCCGAGCGGGCTCTGCTTGAAGCCCGTGACCTTGGCCGACATCGGCACGAAGACCGTCGAGTGAGCAATGGTGTTCCAAGGAGCCTGTTCCTTGAAGATCACCTGTGCGTCTTCGTAAAGCTTGGTGCGCTCTTCCTGGCTGGTCGAGACCTTGGCCTTCTGGATCAGGTCTTCGAACGGCTTGTAGCACCACTGGGCGCGGTTGTTGGAACCGACGCCGGCGCAGCCGAGAAGCGTGCCGAGGAAGTTGTCCGGATCGCCATTGTCACCGGTCCAGCCGAGGATCACGGCGCCGTCACGGTCCTTGTCGGACGACTTCTTGAGGTATTCGCCCCATTCCATCGAAACGATTTCGGCGTTGACACCAACCTTGGCCAGATCGGACTGCATGAGTTCGGCGGTACGGCGGGCATTCGGCATGTAAGGACGGCTGACAGGCATCGCCCACAGCTTCATCTTCAGATCCTTCACGCCAGCGGCTTCAAGAGCCTTCTTGGCGGCTTCCGGATCGTACTTGTCGTCCTCGACCTTGTCGTTATAGCCCCACATCGTCGGCGGGATCGGGTTCTTGGCAACCTGGCCCTGACCCTGGAACACGGCATCGACGATGGCCTGCTTGTTGACGGCCTGATTCAGTGCCTTGCGGACTTCCGGTTTGTCATAAGGCGCCTTCAGCGTGTTGTACGCGAAGTAGGCCACGTTGAGGCCTGCCTGTTCGTCAACCTTGAGGTTGGAATCGGCCTGGAGGCCCTTGATGTCTGCCGGAGCAGGATAGGACATCAGGTGGCATTCGCCAGCCTTGAGCTTCTGCGCGCGAACAGCCGGATCGGTCGTGATCGCGAAGACGAGATCGTCGATCTTCGGCTTGCCGCCCCAATAGTTTTCGTTGGCCTTGAAGCGGACGACGGCGTCCTTCTGGTAGGCGACGAACTGGAACGGGCCGGTGCCGACCGGAACCTGGTTCAGGTCGTCCTTCTTGCCATCAGCGGCGAGCTTGTCCGTGTATTCCTTCGAAATGATCGAAGCGAAAGGCATCGAGATATTTGCGAGGAACGGCGCTTCCGGACGGTTCAGCACAAACTTGACGGTGTAATCGTCAACCTTGACGATGTCCTTGATCAGCGCACCCATTTCCATGCTGTCGAAATATTCGTAGGTGATGCCAGCGGTGTACTGGTGCCAAGGATTGTCCTTGTTGCGCATGCGATCATAGGAGAAGATCACGTCGTCGGCGTTGAAATCACGGGTCGGCGTGAAATAGTCGTTCGAATGGAACTTGACGCCCTTGCGCAGGTGGAAGGTGTATTCCAGACCGTCGTCGGTAACGTCCCAGCTTTCTGCGAGACCGGGCACGACTTTCGTCGTTCCGTTTTCGAATTCGGCAAGGCGGTTGTAAACCGGATGGGCCGAGGCGTCGAACGTATCGCCGCCGGTATAGGCAGCCGGATCAAAACCTTCAGGCGAAGCCGGCGAGCAATACACAAAGGTTTTCGCCGATGCAGCACCGCTCATCAGAGCCACCAGCGCGGTTGCTGCCAGGAGTTTTTGGTAGAATTTCATTATTGTCCGCCTCCACGGAAAAGCATGCCGCGCGCACCCCATTGCCCGCAGCTTGCGCTTATCGAAACGTGTGGATCGTCACTTTGCAAGCGCAATTTTTAGAACCACTTCATATTCTCAACCGATTATGGGACCAATCGTTAGATTTTTATTCTATGAAATGGTGCGATTTCGGAAAATTGCGCTAAAGCACACTGAATTATAATATTATTCGCACGCATTTTGCATGGGGTAATGCAAGCTGCGCATCACCGACTCGAGGTGCCAGATCCATAAATAGATCAACTGAAAGCGTGTCCCGCATCAGCCCTGTCAGGCCACCGCCGAATTGACTGGCGCTTTGGGAAGAGGCGTCGTATTAAGTGGACAATAAAAGTCATATTTGAGTCCTGCAGACCATGCCCGAAGCCAATCCTATCCGTCCGACCACGCCCGAAGCCATCCAGCTTGCCAAGTCGTTGCTGCGCACGTCGCGCTACGGTGCAATTGCCGTTTTTGACGCGGCGACCGGCAGGCCGCTGGCAAGCCGCGTTGCCGTTGCGACAGACGTGGATGGCACACCGCTCATTCTGGTCTCCGGACTGGCCGCGCATACGCCGGGCCTGCTGGCAAACCCTGCCTGCTCGCTTCTGCTCGGCGAGGTCGGCAAGGGAGACCCCCTCGCCCATGCCCGCGTCACCCTCCACTGCCAGGCGCGAAAGGTTGAGAAAACCGACGCCGACTATCCGCGCATCCGCAGGCGCTATCTCAATCATAATCCGAAGGGTTCGCTCTATGTGGATCTTGGAGATTTCGCCTTCTTCCGCCTCGAACTGGAAAGCGCCAGCCTTAACGGCGGTTTCGGCAAGGCATTCAATCTGACGCGGGACGATTTGCTATGCGCAGCTTCCGTCAGCGCCAACTTTGCCGAAGGCGAACAGAAGGCGCTTGACAATCTGAATGAAAATTACGCGTTGGAAATCGCACATATTGCGCGCGGGCTTTCGAAATCAGACGCGCTTCGGGAACAGTTCAAAATTGTGGGTATCGACCCCGATGGTGCCGATATTACCAGTGGCGATCTGGTTCTTCGTCACGTATTTTCGGCGCAGCCCGATTCTCTGGGGGAAGCTGTTACAACACTGACAAAACGGTAAAATAAAGCCCCCTGAAACAAAACCGCATTTTTTTTGGGACGAAATTGCACGTCTTTATACTGGATTGAATATAAGCAAGGGCTTTTCAAAAGCAGCTTATAGCACTATTTTGAATATGCATGCTTATGGAAATTCGCATGTATATTTTTAACTTTGTCCAGTCTTACGGGGGTATGACGGCAAATGAGCAACCAAGATACTTTCTTTGATTTGATTGAAAATGTAGACCAGGCCGCCGATTTCCTTTCGGCACTTGCTAACAATAAGCGATTACTAATTTTGTGTAAGTTGCTTCATAACGAAATGTCCGTCGGTGCGCTTGCCAAGGCGATTGACCTTAGCCAATCCGCTTTGTCTCAGCACCTGGCAAAACTACGAGCTCTTGATCTCGTTTCAACCCGGCGCGACGCGCAGACCATCTACTACATGGTCTCTTCGCCGCATATCGAGTTGATGTTGTCGACACTCTCGAGTCTGTATATGAGTCCAACACCGCGCAGACATAATCTGGCGGCGGTCGCTCACGCATAACATCATGAGGTCACAGCCGTGCGATGAAAGAAAGTTCTCATTCGCACGGCTGCGTCCATCCTTGCGTCCATCCAATTGACGATCCGGACGACATACGCCTTTCCCCTTATCGCAGCATTCGCGAGAAAGACCTCGTGGGGCGCCAGCAGCGTTTCATCGCTGAAGGCAAGGTGGTTCTGAACGTCCTGTTTTCCTCTTCCGCACGATTCGAAACGGAATCGCTGCTCGTTCTGGAAAACCGGCTCGCAGGTCTCGGAGAACAACTAGGCCAACTCCCACCCGATGTTCCCGTCTATTCCGTCCCGCAGGCTGTCATGGATGCAGTTGCGGGATTTCACGTTCATCGCGGCATTCTCGCTGTCGGCCGTCGCAAACCACAGCCCGGTCTGGAAGCGATGCTCGGAGCCCTCCCCGCCAGATCGCTCGTCGTGGTATTGTGCGGCATTTCCAATCACGACAATGTCGGCTCGATTTTTCGCAATGCCGCAGCCTTCGAGGCAGACTGCGTGCTGATGGATGAAACCTGCTGCGACCCGCTTTATCGCAAGGCCATCCGTGTATCGGTCGGCGCGACGCTGAAAGTCCCCTATTTCCACGGCGGCAACATTGATGAAATCATCGCCACGCTCGGCGATGCCAACTTCAATCTGCTGGCGCTCAGCCCGTCATCAACGCTCAGCATCTATGATGCGGCGAAGCAAGACCGTCACGCACTCCTGCTCGGGACCGAAGGGGAAGGATTGCCACCAAGGTTACTTGAGAAGCTTCAGACGGCGCGGATTCCCATGTCCACAGCGTTCGACAGCCTGAATGTCGCAACCGCATCGGGCATTGCCCTCTCGCGGTTCAGCAAATTTACTTGAGCGGCTTCCGAGTAATTCCTGTTTTGATTGGATCACCGGAAATTGCCCTGGCCGGTTCGCGCTTCGGGGCGACATGCTCCAGGGCGCTTCCGATTAAAAGGCAAACAGCGGAACCGCTCTAACTATTCGTATTGCCGCATTATCCCACGCATCGAAGCGGGATAAGAAATCAGTCCAGTGAACTGATTTCCCCGCGTAGACGCTTCGCAATTTTGCTGGAAATGCTCTCAACAAAAAACCTCCGGCTTCGAACCGGAGGTTTTTGATGCAGCAGGAAAGTACTATCAGGCTGCCGAGGCGCTTGCCGTATTGGCAACAAGACGGCGCAGCATTTCTTCCGCCTGCGGTTCACGCTCCGAACGGCCAATAAAGCCGCCGCCGAAGACGCGCGCCGTATTGCTTTCGTCCGAATAGAGCACGCAGGCCTGTCCAGGAGCGATGCCGCTTTCGCCATCGACCAGTTCAACCCAGGTCTGGCCATCGGCATGACGCAGCACGGCGGGGCGCGGCGGGCGCGTCGAGCGGACCTTGGCGAACACTTCCATTCCACCTTCAGGCAGATCGCCAATCGGCGCATCGCCCAGCCAGTTGATGTCGCGCAGGAAAACTTTATGCGTTTCCAGCGCTTCACGCGGACCGACGATAACCCGCGCATTGGCGGCATCGAGATGAACGACATAGAGCGGCTCGCCCGTGGCGACGCCGATACCGCGCCGCTGGCCGACCGTGTAATGCACGATGCCATCATGGCGGCCGAGCGTGCGCCCATCGATATGGACAATATCGCCCGGATTGGCCGCTTCCGGCTTCAATTTGGAGATAATGTCGGAATATTTGCCCTGCGGCACGAAGCAGATGTCCTGGCTGTCCTGCTTCTTGGCCACAGTCAGGCCCATTTCCTCAGCAATTTCGCGCACCTGCGCCTTTGGCAGATGACCGAGCGGGAACCGCAGATAGTCGATCTGCTCCTGCGTGGTGGCAAAGAGGAAATAGCTCTGGTCGCGATCTGTATCGACCGGACGATAGAGCGCGCGATGCGCACCATTGGCGCGGCTACGGATATAGTGCCCTGTCGCCAGTGCATCGGCGCCGAGATCACGCGCGGTTTGCAGGAGATCGGCGAACTTCACCGTCTGATTGCATGAAACGCACGGAATGGGCGTTTCGCCGCTGACATAGGAATTCGCAAAAGGATCGATCACAGCCTCGCGGAAGCGTGCTTCGTAATCGAGGACATAATGCGGAATGCCGAGACTTTCCGAAACGCGGCGGGCATCTTCGATGTCCTGTCCCGCGCAGCAGGAACCGGCGCGATGAACGGCTGCGCCATGATCATAAAGCTGCAGCGTCACGCCAACGACATCGTAACCTTCACGTTTGAGAATCCCGGCCACAACAGATGAATCGACGCCGCCCGACATGGCGACGACAACGCGCGTGTCTTCCGGCTTTCCCGGCAGATCGAGGCTGTTCAGGCTCATGATTGATTCCAGCTTCCGGGCAATTGCCCTGCTTCTCAAAATTTAGGTTTCTGCGCCCTATATAGGCTAAACTGCGGCAATTTGCCAAGGGTCAGGGAACAATCATTGTCCGGATTGCGACAGGCAGCGGACACTTCACCGTGAAGTTTTCCCATCCTATGCCCCAAAAATGCCCGCAAAAGCGCCATAACGAGTATTTTTTCAAGTCTTACCAGAGAGTTACCAGCTGCTTAGGTAATTTTTAAAGCTGTCGCGTTAGTCTCCTACTCGATTAGGTCCTTGAGTGTTGTGTAGAGAGTACAATGACCGATCTGGTAAGACCGCGTATAAAGTATGTTATCGGTCCTGATGGCAGCCCGCTGACCATCGCGGACCTCCCCCCCGCCAATACAAGGCGCTGGGTCATTCGCCGCAAGGCTGAAGTCGTCGCCGCGGTGCGGGGCGGACTTCTGAGCCTTGAGGAGGCATGCCAGCGTTATACATTGACGGTGGAGGAATTCCTTTCCTGGCAATCCTCAATCGATGAGCATGGTCTCGCCGGCCTCAGGACCACCAGAATTCAACAATATCGTCACTAAAACCGCCCCTCGAAACCGGGACCGGTTTTGGAAGGGCGAGGATCGGGCCTCCGGCGGAACAAGTCTTCCGTGAAAGGGGCATTGATCGACAAATCGAAAACCGGCCCTCGTGGCCGGTTTTTATTTGCACATTCCGTTCCTATGTTGTGAACTTGGCGCGTTGATCCAGACACACAATGTTCAGGAGGATGGCATGAGTGGGACGATCGAGATTCGCAAGGAAGACAGTTCCGACGGCGGGCGCTATGCGGCTGTTCTCGACGGCAGTGAAGCCGAAATGACCTATACGAAGCTTGGCCCCTCGCTGATATCCATCGACCATACTTTCGTGCCGGACACGATGCGCGGCAAAGGCGTCGCGCAGGCGCTTGCCAAGAACGCTGTTCTGGACGCCCGGCGAAGCGGGTGGAAGATCATCCCGCGTTGCAGCTTCATGCATGCGCAGGCGATGCGCCATCCCGATTGGTCGGATGTTCTGGGCAAGGAATAGTCGCTGAACGATGGCCTATTGCAGGTCGCGGATGCGGCGCGCCAGGCTCTTGGGGCCGGCCTTCCTGCCTTTTCCTGCATCCGCCTTTTCGGCTGCCTCGAGAATTGAATGGATCGGCGAGCCCGGTCCTTCCTTTTCGGCGGTCGCCGCTACCATCCGGGCGGCAAGTGCAGCCATTTCTTCGCGAAGGGCTGCATTCTCGCGCTCGATTTCCGCCAAATCGGGACTGTCGTCCACGCCAGCTTTCCGGCGGCTGTAGCGCTCGATTTTTTCCTGTGCATCGGAAAGCTCGGAAATCAGCTTCTCAAGTTTCTGCTGCAACTCGCTGTTGCGCCGCTTCTCGCTTTTCAGCTCGGTCTGCGCCGAGGTCAACTGGGTGGAAACTTCGTTGTAACGGGCTGCGGCTTCCTTGCGATCTCGACGCATTTCGGTCATCTCGTTTGTCAGACGGCTGTATTCCGTCTCGCTTCCACTTATCTCGATACGCAATGTATCGGCCAATCCCTCAAGCGCGGCGTAATGGCTTTGCATCCGTTCCAGTTCAGCCTGGAGGATTTGCGCCTTTTCCAGCGCTGTATCGCGCGCGCTACCGGCTTCTTTCGCCATCCGCTCGTGTTCGGCCAGCTGCTTCTCGATATCAGCCTGACTTGCCTCAAGCAACGGAATGCGTTTCAGCTCTTCATATTGCCGGGCGAGCAACACCTTCTGCTCGGCATTCTTCTGGCGTTCGAGCTTCAGCAATTGTTCCTGCCTGCTGACCGCAACGGCATATTCTGCGCGCAGCCCGTCACGGTCGGCGCGAATCTCGGCGAGTGTGATCGGCAGTTCCGCCTGGACCTGCCGCCGCGCCAGAAAGAAGGCACGCCGCCAGACCGAAGGGCCAAGCAGCACCACGACGAAAACCGTCACAAGAACGCCGAATATGAAAAAGAGAGCGGACTGGATCACGGTTTCACATGGGCCCGAGCGGTTTCAGACAAGCATTTACTATTCATAGTGCGCAGCCGACCGTCTTTCCAGCCAGCAAAACAATCACCGGCTGAAAAGGCACTCATTGGCAACCAGGCCCTAGAACGGGTTCCAGGTGGGAGCACCAGACAGCTTCAGGTAACCGATATTCACACCCAGCCTCGCGCCCACGCCGGTGCGGATCGGCACAAGCATGATGTTCTCGCGCTTGAGGACGTTGAAGCCGACACCGGCAACGACATAGGCAGAACCTGCGACACCGGCGTAACGACCGTAAAGGTTCTGGATGTCGTCGAGGTTATAGACGAGCATCATCACGCGAGAACCCTGCCCGCCGAAATCCCAGCCAAGCGAGGGGCCCTGCCAGAACGTCTTATGGTCGCCCGCATTCTTGGTATAGAGCGTGCCTTCGCCATAGGTCAGGCCGCCGATGAAGGCCCCGGAACCTTCCTCACCAAGAATATAGCCGTTGGGCAGACCAAAACTCTGGAACGCCTTCTCGACCGCGCTTGCGATTCCACCCGAAGCCGACCCGAAGAACCTGTGACCAGATTCGACGATTTCCTCGGCAGTGTATGTGTTCTGTGCCCTGGCCTGATTTGGCAGGGCGATGAAAGAAACAAACAGCGCCGCAAAAAACGCAACGAAGCACGCCGCATTGCGGAACCTGATTTGCGACAGGGATTGTGTGGCCATGTAAAATTCCTTTTGGCTCTCCGCTCCTCTGTCTGACGGCCCTGTTAAAAAGCCAGACCACGTCTCTTACGGACATTTTGGTCGAATCGCGCCTATTTTAGACCCGAATTTATTGTGCAAACCTTTAAGCACTGAAATTGACTTTACGAAGGCAGGGAATTTCTCCCATGGTGTGAAGCTGTGGGGGTAGCCCGACGGATCAAAAAGAGAGCTTTGTTGCGGCGGTCCGGTGGCGCGTGTATCCAGTTAAATCGATATTCAGGGCGATTCGCCCATCTTCATGCAGCCGCGCAAACACTGGCTTTGCGGGCTGTCTCGTTAACCGATAACGATCCTGTTATCCGACCCGCTCGGAGGCCGGGATCAATCCGCGTTCCGGAGAAAACGCCATGCCAATGCCCGTTACCCTTTCCGCACTCGACCTCGGTGCGCTTCTGTGCAGCAGGATCTGTCATGACATCATTTCGCCGGTCGGCGCGATCAACAATGGTCTGGAACTGCTGGAAGAAGGCGGAGCCGACGAAGACGCAATGGCGCTCATCAAGTCGAGCGCCCGCAACGCCTCTGCCCGGCTTCAGTTTGCCCGCATCGCTTTCGGCGCGGCAGGCTCGGCTGGCGTACAGATCGACACCGGCGACGCGCAGAACGTTGCCACAGAATACTTCAAGAATGAAAAGCCGGAATTCACCTGGGAAGGCACCCGCGTCCTTCTGCCCAAGAACAAGGTCAAGCTGCTCCTCAACATGCTGCTGATCGGCAACGCAGCCATTCCACGCGGCGGTTCGCTTGCCGTGCGGCTTGAAGGCGGCGATACCGAGCCGCGCTTCGTTATCACCGTGAAGGGCCGCATGCTGCGCGTTCCGCCCAAATTCCTTGAGCTTCATTCCGGCGCCGCTCCGGAAGAGCCAATCGACGCCCATTCCGTCCAGCCTTACTATACCCTTCTGCTGGCCGAAGAGGCCGGCATGAAGATTTCAATCCACGCAACCGCGGAAGACATCGTATTTTCTGCTGAATAAGCGTTTGCGAGCGCGGGACCAGCCCGCGCTCGCACTGGCAAACCATCATAAAACCCTCTATCAGACAAACATGCATTTCCGATGAGGATTTGCCTCGAATGTCGTCGAAGGCGCGGCGATCATCACATATCTGTAAGGGGGGTCTGAATGGCGAATGAACCAATGGCAGCTTATTGCCTGCTGGTGGATGACTCATCGGTCATTCGCAAGGTCGCCCGCCGCATCCTTTCCGAAACCATAGCCGAATTTGCTGAAGCCTCGACCGGCCGGGAAGCGCTCGAAACCTGTTTTTCGCGCATGCCCGACGTCATGCTGCTCGACTACGACCTGCCGGACATGACGGCATTGGAAGTCGTGACCGAACTGCGCGCCATGCCGGGCGGCGACAAGCTGCGGATTATCCTCTGTCTTTATGAACTCGACGTCACCCGCATCATGCGGGCGAAGCGCGCAGGCGCCAACGGCTATATTCTCAAGCCATTCGACCGCGCCTATCTCACTGAACAGTTTGCAGGCGTTCTGTCCGCCTGAAAGCCGGGGCAAACGGTCACTCCAAAAAGCAAAAGCTCCGCCGAAGCGGAGCTTTTTACATTTCGAAGCCTGTTGCCGATCAGGCGCTTTCGCGCATTTCCGCATCCGGCTCACGCAGCACATAACCGCGACCCCAGACCGTCTCGATGTAGCTCTGGCTACCGGAAACAGCATCGAGCTTCTTGCGCAGCTTGCAGATGAAGACGTCGATAATCTTCAGTTCCGGCTCGTCCATGCCACCATAAAGATGGTTGAGGAACATTTCCTTGGTGAGCGTCGTGCCCTTGCGGAGCGAAAGAAGCTCCAGCATCTGGTATTCCTTGCCGGTCAGGTGAACGCGCTGGCCGGCGACTTCCACCGTCTTCGCATCCAGATTGACCACGAGGTCGCCCGTCGTGATGACCGACTGCGCATGCCCCTTCGAACGGCGCACGATCGCATGAATACGTGCGATCAGTTCGTCCTTGTGGAACGGCTTGGTCATGTAGTCGTCGGCACCGAAGCCCAGACCGCGAACCTTGTCCTCGATGCCGGCCATGCCGGAAAGGATAAGGATCGGCGTCTTCACCTTAGACAGACGCAAGGTGCGAAGAACTTCATAACCAGACATATCCGGCAGGTTCAGGTCCAGCAGGATGATGTCGTAATCATATAGCTTGCCGAGATCGATGCCTTCTTCGCCCAGATCGGTCGTGTAGACATTGAAACTCTCGGACTTGAGCATCAACTCGATGCTCTGTGCGATAGCACTGTCGTCTTCAATCAAAAGGACGCGCATCTCTTATCCCCTTTCCGCAGCCGACCCGATGTCCCTCACGGCAGCACACGGAACTATCGTTGCCTTTGCATGAAGGTGCCAGCAAATGGTTAACAAAATATGATTCTGCTTGGCAAGCATATTTCTGCCCTGTTTAGAAAATTCTCTTACGCGCCTGAATCATAAAGACATTCTCTTCCTCACGACTCTAAAGCATCGCATTAAGAATCTTCGCTAAGCGATTCATCTGACTCTAGCTTTCGCCTGTTGCCGAAAAACCACACGAGGTTTACCGAGCCTTAAGTCCTAACGCGTATGATTAACTTCGCCGGTAAAGGAATGGTTACCAAACGAGCGAATTCTTAACTTTTTGTTTCGCTTGTTGAGCCATTTCGGAAGAACGGCTGCGATGATTTCCCCTTCAGGGGCTTGAATTCGCAAGGAGATTCGGGTGCAGGCCGGGTGCGTTTTGCTCGTTCACACCTGTTAATAAAGTCGGGGGGAACGCCCCAACACATGAAAGCTGGTTGGTGTTCAAGGAGTATTGCGTATGAAGCCACGTGAAAGCCTAGTCAGGCTGAAACTGTTCCAGGTGAAGGAAAAACGCCGTCAACTGGGCCAGCTAGACCTGATGATCGGCGAGTTCGAACGGATGGCCGGAGAACTCGACGCCCAGATTCTATCGGAAGAGAAAAAAGCTGGCATCACTGACATTAATCATTTCGCTTATCCGACCTTCGCCAAGGCGGCTCGCCAGCGGCGCGATAACCTCTTCGTATCGATTCGCGACCTGATGTCCCAGAAGGAAGCGGCCGAAGCCGAATTGTCGGCGGCGGAAACCGAACTGACGAAAGCCGAAGCGCTTGAAGAACGCGACGGCGGCAAGGCTCCGAGGGAAGTGATCGAGCGCCCGGTCAACCAGCGCCGCGCCATGATCGGTTGATCGACGTTTCGTTTCTCAACCTTGCCCAACGATGAAAAACACCGCCTCGCAGGCGGTGTTTTCGTGTTCCCCCGATCAAACCGGCCTCCGGTCAATTCAGCTTGCACGCTTGATGCGCAGCTGGAAACAGTTGTTGCGCGCAGATCGGACGTCGACGAAACTGATTTCCGGGCGACCCAGCAGGTCGGCGGCATAATCTGCCAGATCATCGCGCTCGACGACTTTCCCTGTTCCGTATTTGATGCGGTGGCTTTCGGTATAGCCTTTCAGCAGATAATCCTTACTCGATTTCAAAATGGGCGGAACACCTTCTCCAGCCCAGGCCTCGCAGGGGTCGGCACACAAAAAGACCGGCCCGGTTTCAGCATAGGGCTGAACATCGGGAAAAGGGCGATAGGCGAGAATGAGCATGCTCGCCCCCTTCGGTACGAAGTCAAGGCAATGGCGACAGGGGTTGCCGTCTCCGTCGGAAACCGTTCGCTCCGGCGCACAGCCATAAGCATCCTTGCCACCGGCTTGCAAAGCACGCACCTCGTCGCTCGGCATTGGAAGATATTTTAGTTTCATCACCCTTCTTCTCCATTGACTGGCAATTGGCGTGAACGCCCCATGGACAGGGCCGCCCATGCTTCACGCCCCGTCTCTCACACTGCCGATGGAGAAGCTGACGAACCATCCGTTTCTTCCGATCAAATATGACAATTGCCAAAATCTTTTGCGGTTGGCTGGAAGGAGCGTGGAGATTTGCGCAAAGCCGTGCAAATCTTGGTTTGCATCGCTCCCGGGCCGGATGTAGTGAAAAGACATAATGCAGAAATCCTCCCCCTCCGGGCCGAATTCGGCCTCCACAAAATTCAGCGTCAAGACCTTGCCGAGACCAGCCCAGTTGGGTCTTCTGGCCGTTTTTTCCGCCATCCTGATCTTTGCAGGGGAAAAGCTGCAACTGCCTGCCGCGATGCTTCTGGGCGCTATGCTTGGCGCAATCCTGATGGCTGCTGGCGAAAGCACGCTGCGGGTCCACCGCTGGCTGTCACTCGCAGCACAAGGCGTCGTCGGCTGCCTCATCGCGCGTTCGATCACTGCCGAGTTCTTCACGAGCATGGGGCAGCACCTGCCCGTCATCCTGCTATCCGTGGGCTACGTGCTTTTTGCCAGCACCTTCATCGGCTATCTGCTGGCGCGGTTTCGCATTCTGCCAGGAACAACCGCCGTATGGGGTTCTTCCCCCGGGGCGGCCACGGCAATGACACTGATGGCGGAATCCCACGGCGCGGATGCCCGCCTCGTCGCCTTCATGCAATATCTGCGCGTGGTGCTGGTTGCCACAGCCGCTTCGCTGGTCCTGCGCCTCAGCACAGGCGTGGAAACCGTTGCACCTGCCGAAATCACATGGTTTCCACCCGTCGATTGGTTCACCCTCGGCCCGACACTGCTGCTGATCGTCGTCGGCGCGTTCCTAGGCGAACTCCTCCGCATTCCGACCGGCGCCATGCTCGTGCCGCTCATACTGGGCGCGTTGCTTCAAGACACCGGCTTCATCACCATCGACCTGCCGCCATGGCTGCTCGCGGTCAGCTATCTGCTCATCGGCTGGCGCATCGGCCTCGGCTTCTCGCGCGCCATCATCGCCCATGCGGCGCGCGCGTTTCCGGCGGTGCTGACATCCACGCTGCTCCTCATCGCCGTCTGCGGGCTTTTCGGCATGGCGCTCGGCCATGTGCTGGGGCTCGATCCGTTGACAGCCTATCTCGCCACCAGTCCCGGTGGCGCGGATACGGTTGCAATCATCGCAGCATCGAGCAATGTCGACCTGCCTTTCATCATTGCGATGCAGACAAGCCGCTTCTTCATCGTGCTTCTGGCAGGTCCGGCCCTCGCCCGCTTCGTGGCCGCGCGCATCGACAAGCGGTTGAAGAAAAAGAACCTTTAAAGCGGCTCCTGTTTTTCCCGGTATGGTCAGGACCGCTCTTACCGGTTTCAGGCATTTCACGACGCAAATGCCCTGGCAGCCCGATTGCCGAAAACAGCGAGGCCGTGTTACGTTTCCGCCATGACACAGGTTTGCACCCATCTCATGTTTCAGGGCAGTGCAGGCGCGGCGCTGGAAACATATCGTTCGATCTTTCCGGACTTCCTGATCGAGTCGATCAAAACCTATGACGAAGCAAGCGGCAGCCCCGGCAAGGTGCAGATTGCCCGCGTGACCTTTGCCGAACACCGGCTGATCGTGATCGACAGCCCCATCCCGCATCAGTTCGATTTCAATCCGTCCGTATCGCTGTTCGTCGACTTTCATGATGAGGAAAGCCTGACCGGCGTTTTCGAGAAGCTTTCGGAAGGCGGCGAGACGCTGATGCCGCTCGACAATTATGGTTTCAGCAAGCTTTTCGCCTGGATCAAGGATAAATACGGTGTTTCCTGGCAATTGAACTTGCAAGCCTGAAACATAAAAAACCCGGCTTTCGCCGGGTTTTTCGTTAGTCACGCAAGAAAAATCAAGCCTTTTTGCCGTGGAACCCACGGATGGCGCCGATGATCTTGTCCTGGTCGGCTTCCGACAGATAGGGGTGCATCGGCAGGCTCAGAATGCGGTTCGGCAGGCTTTCCGAAACTGGAAGGCCGCCCGGCGCAACCGGATAGTGCTTGTATGCGGTCTGCTGGTGCAGCGGCTTCACATAATAAATGACCGAAGGAACGCCTTCCGTCTGAAGATGCGCCTTCAGGCCGTCGCGGTTATCGCTCTCGATGGAATACTGTGCCCATGCCGAGCGATTGCCAGCCGGGAGCGCCGGAACCTTGACGACGTCCTTCAGCGCTTCGTTGTAGCGCTTGGCGATGCGGTCACGTGCTTCCATTTCGTCTTCGAGGATTGCAAGCTTTTCCAGAAGAACGGCTGCCTGAATCGTATCCAGACGCGAATTGAGCCCGATACGAACGTTGTCGTACTGGGTTTCGCCCTTGCCGTGGAACAGGACCGAACGCAGCGTGTCGGCCAGTTCGGCATCGTTGGTGAACATCGCGCCGCCGTCGCCATAGCAACCGAGCGGCTTGGCCGGATAGAAGCTCGTCGCGCCGACATGGCCGAAAGCACCGCACATGACGTTATCGCGCTTGCCGCCGATCGACTGCGCAGCGTCTTCGATGACGAACAGGTCTTCGCGATCCGCGATGGCGCTGATGCGGTTATAGTCGGCAGCCAGGCCGAACAGATCGACCGGGATGATCGCCTTTGGCTGCAGGCGGCCTTCCTTGCGGATGGCGGCGATGGCAGCTTCGAGCTGCTCGACATTCAGATTGTAGCTTTGCGCATCCACGTCGATGAAGACCGGCTCGGCGCCCACCAGTGCAACAACTTCCGCCGTGGCAGCGAAGGTGAAGGACGGAACGAACACTGCGTCGCCCGGTCCGATGCCGCGCGCCATCAAAGGCATCTGCAAGGCATCAGTGCCATTGGCGCAGGCGATGACGTGTTCCACGCCCAGATATTCGCCAAGCTTCTTTTCAAACTCGGCTACTTCCGGTCCAAGAATATAACGGCCTTCCGCAACAACCTTGGAAATGGCGGCATTGAGACGGTCTTCGATACGCGCGCGCTGCGCTCCAAGATCAATAAACTGCATGTTGGCTCCAATATATCTGGCCCGCACAAGTCGATATGCGAATCCTCGGCAACCTATTTATTCGCTTGCGCCCTGCCCCGCTATGGCCAGAGCGTTCAAAGTTTTGCGATTCCTGTAACACCGCTTGACGCAGGTTACCGGGCCCGCACGCCCCACATTTACTGCGGGTGCCTGACAGTACCTTCCGTGAGAATGCGCAGCACGCTGATTGCTTCCTTGCCGTCGGTGCGCGGATTTTCGCGCGTCTCGATGCAATGCATGAAATGCTGCAATTCACGTGTCAGCGGCATGCCTTCTTCAACCGGGATGTAGACCGGCTCGACGGATTTGAAAGACCATTGGTCGTTTTCCCGCCAGACTTCATGATTGTAGAGCGCAAGCTTGCGATCCCACGGCTCGCCATCGTCGAACACCGCCATGCCTTTCGTGCCGGTGACCGTCAGGCGGCGTTCGCGATAGGCATTCAGGCGCGACGCAAACAGATGGCCGCGGATGCCATTGGGAAAATCGAGATGAAGATGAGCTATATCGGTAAGGTGATCGAGCGTCGCCACGCCTTCTCCCCGCACCGCGCTCGGCTCTTCTCCGGTGATAGCCAGGATCATCGAAAGATCGTGCGGCGCAAGATCCCACAATGCATCGAACGTATTGTGGAACTTGCCGAAACCGACGCGATGCGAATGCACATAGCGAATATCGCCAAGCTCGCCGCTTTTCACCATGTCGAGCAGTTTCTCGAAAGCCGGGTGGAAACGCAGCACATGGCCGACCATGAACACGCGACCGTTTTCACGGGCGGCCTCGACTTCGGCTTCCGCAGCCGGAATGTCGAGCGCGATCGGCTTTTCGACCAGTACGTCCTTGCCGTTCTTCACTGCCTGGATGGCGTATTGTGAATGGAACTGTGCCGGCAATGCCAGGACGATGCCGTCAATGTCTGAACGCGTGAACAATTCATCGACGGGAATGTTGGGAACATTGAACTCCGCCGCGAAGCGTTCTGCCTGTTCTGCTTTCGCGTCGGAAACTGCCTGAAGGGCACCGAGGCTCTTCAGGGTACGAATGTGATTGCCGCCCCAATAGCCGCAACCCAAAACCGCAATACGAGGTGCCATAAAACCATGCCTTTGCTGATGCCAAGTTCCTTATCGGTGCAAATGATAGAAAACAAGACGAAAGCTATGCGAAGAGTGCTTGACAGCTTTTCATTCCGCACATATACCGCCGCCATTCCTTGCAGGAACAACGATTTGTCCCACCGGAAACGGCGAACATGAAGTTGTCTCTGTAAAGCGACGCGTGGCGGAGTAGCTCAGTAGGTTAGAGCAGAGGAATCATAATCCTTGTGTCGGGGGTTCGAATCCCTCCTCCGCTACCACTTATACCAATGACGACGACTTCCTCAGTCTCCGGCCCAAGCAGCCTCGTCAGGTCTCCATGGATTTCTACGGTAAAGTCGGATTTCTCGAACCGGCCCCTACCCTCATTTTCCCCGTGAATGATCACGATCTTCGAGACGATATCGCGAATCACCTGCGCAGCTTCCAAATCACCTTCGGCAATCGTGTCCCCGATATAACGCCCCAAGCGCTGGAGCTGCTTTTCGTAGAAGGCGAGAGCAGTCGGATGCAGCGACACGATTTTTTCGGCTTCTGGCGTTTCCGCTATGTCCGCGTTGATCTGCTTCTTCTCTGCCGACAGTTCCTGCAGGCGGCTTAGAGCGAAATCTGGTGGCGTGTCCGTCTTGACCACTATGTCGAGGATACGCTTCGCCTCTGCTTCCACGGCTGCGAGCCGCTGTTCCAGCTGGGCTCTTGATTTCGTCCGCTGCAGCTCAAGGCGCTTTCTCTCCGCGTGGTACTCCTGCACATAGGCAGAAATGACCTCGGGATGCTGAAGCTCATTGCGCAGCGTGTCGAGGATCAGGTCCTCCACGACGTTTAGATAATAGGTCCTGGGCTTGTCGCAGATACCTCTCTGAGAGAACCCGCTACACCGAATGCGCTTGCGTCCGCTCTTGTCGGTTCCGGTGGTCACCATTCCAGACCCACAGCAGCCGCACTTGAGCAGACCCGAAAACAGATGCTTTGGCCGGCGCTGCTTGTAGAAGTGCGGCTCGTGTGCCGTCTCCTCTTTGCGGGCCTGAACCTTAGCGAACATCATTTCGTCGACGATGCGAAGCTCTGGCTTCTCGACGACCTCCCACTGATCCTTCGGATTGATCCTTGAAACACGCTTGCCGGTGTTCGGGTCCTTGACCATGCGCACGCGGTTCCAGATCAGCGTTCCCCCGTAGATAGGATTACGGAGGAGGCCGTTGTGCCTGCTGGCGCTGCCATTCAGTGTCGAGGCTGACCAAGTCCTCCCGCGTGGTGGTGCGATCTTGTCTCGGTTCAGGTCCCTCGCGATAGCACGAGGCGATTTGCCATTGGCGTACTCGCGGAAGATGCGCTGCACGATTGACGCTTCATCATGGTCGATGATCAGCTCGCCTTTCTTGAGCGGGTCGGGGCGATAGCCGTATGCCTTACCGCCAGCGGACAGGCCCTGCTTAACGCGACCGGATAGTCCACGACGCACTTTGTGAGCGTTGTCTTCACGGAACAGCTGGCTGACAAGACCCCGGAGGCCGACGAGGACGGTGTTCGCCTCACCTTCGTGTACAGCGAGTATCTTGATACCCAGAAACGACATGCGCTTGTGCATGCCGGCAAGGTCTTCCATATCGCGGGCCAGACGGTCGATGGCTTCGACGATAATGACGTCGAACTTCTGATTGGCCGCGTCCGCAAGCAGTTGCTGCAGACCGTCACGCCCAAATATCGAGGCCCCTGACTTTGCCTTGTCCTCGTATGCGGCGACCACCTGATAGCCTTCGCGATCTGCGTAGGTGCGGCAAAGGGTAATCTGGTCGTCTGTGGATCGTTCGCTCTGAAGGTCAGTCGAAAAACGTGCGTAAATAGCTGCTCTAAGCATTGGTACTCGCCAATCGTGCTAATTCCGCCTCATGATCCCTCCGAGCCGCCTGACGTGCAAGAGTCCGCGCAATTTTAATTGCAGCTTCCAGCGGTTCTCGTGTGGAAATGTGCTCGACAGAACGGGGAGCCCACAACTTCCGGGGCTTTTCGTCCTCTACGATCGGATCTATTTTTACCGGCCTTGCGGCCTTGCGAATAACAATCGGCATCCTTGCCTCGATGACGTGTCCTCCGGGCATTCGCTGAGAACACCCGGAGGCGCGGTCAGCTCAGCAGCAGGAGAAGAAACTGCGAGCTATCTTGCAATTAATTGCACGATACGCAGTCACAAAATTAGGGTCAAGCTTTCTCTCGAGCCCACTTGGCGCTCATGCAGTTTTCCGCTTTGCCGTGACACGGAAATGCGTAGGAATTACCGCAAAGTTTGCATTCTGTCGGATCTGGTGCCCTAAGTTTACCACGGTTCGCCCAAAGCTCGTCGAGCGAGTTTGCGATAGGCAAGCTGCGATAGTCGGTCACGACCGGAGTAGGTTCTTGCCGTGCTTCGACCTTTTCCTCGGGCTCCACGATTGGAGCTGGCGCCTCTGCTACGACCTTCTTTTTGATGATAATCGGCAAGTTGCCCTCCATGGCATTTTATGTAGAAAAGGCTCCACCCTTGGATGGAGCCCTTCGGTTTAGAACCGGTCTTAGTAGCCGACCGCTTCGAGCTGTTCGGCCTTGTACTTTTCAGGCTCCACTTCCTGGATTTTGATTTCGAAGGCGCGACCCGCTGCATGGTAGATCACCGTGCTCTTGTCTTCCTTCACGACGCCCAGGTCGCCTTTGGTCTTGGCCTTGTACGTCGACATGCGGGTGTTGGCGTTCGCTACGCCAAGTTCTTCGAGCGGGTTGTGGTTACGGCACTTGCGACCGAACCATTGGGCCAGCTTTTCGACGTCAGTGCCGCCATTACGCAGTTTCGGCATTCTCTTCTCCTTCTTCGGTTACTTCCTCGGTTTCGCCTTCCATGAGCTCGTAGTGGTCGAACTCGGCTTCGCCGTCATCTTCCCACTCCCCGTCATAGTGGCGATCCATGGCGATTGCTTCAGCCTCCTCGGCGCTGTCGGCTTCCACGACCGTGGCGTACTTGATCCAGGCATCGTGGCCTTTAACGACTCGGAACTTCGGCAACTGACCCTCCATGGTTTTGTGCCCTACTAACTTAACGTTTGTGCAATTAATTGCAAGAATTAAGCGTTGGCAGTGACGGCGTCTGCCTTGATCGGTCGACCGAAACCTGCGCCAGCTTGGCGAAGACCTTCATTCTGCAAACCGGCATACTCGGCCATTATCCGAGCCACACGTGCGGCATCGTCAGGGCTGTAGGTCGTGTTGCCCTTGAGCGTCTTCATCGCGTGCTGGTCGCTGTTCAGGACATTGGCAAACACTGCTGCTGAGTCGGCATCCTGAGACGCCGACGCATTCTTCAAAACGCTTGAGATAGGCGTGGTCATTTCGCTTCCTTCTTTTCTGGTGGTAGTTTCATAGCGAGGCGCTGCAGCTCCCGGTACTTGTCAAAGGAACTAACGTCACCGAGAAGTTCTGCCGCCATGGCCATACGCATTTCAGCCATCATCTGGCTGGCTTTCGCAGGACCCGACATGCGGGCCAGAACACCCTCGATAAACACAGCCTGAACTGCATTGATCTGCAGCGCCCAAAGTAGGCAATCCATGTCAACGGCCTGTGCCAACGCCTTGTAACCTACCTCCACGGCGTCATGCTTCGACCCGCAGTGGCAAACATTCGGCTTATCGAGGAACGACTTCGGTTTATCGCCCATCGCTTTCATAGCCATGTTCATCAGGTCTTCGGCTGCTTTCTTGAGGTCTGACATAGTGCTGTCCTTGAAATTAATTGCACACCCGCCCTCCTTGGCTCGGTGCATGATCTTACCTTAGCTGAGGATCGAGCCTTGGCAAGTGAAATTAATTGCACGTTCAGACATATCCCATCTGTTTCAGCATTTTTCCAACCAGGTGCCAGACGGTGAGCTGCCGGCGACGATGGCCGGCAATCCCTGCTGTTCGAGTGACCTGCTTGAAATCAGGCTTCCGGAACACGGTGCCGACATAGTTGCCCACGTCCTCGGTGCCTGAGCCATCGTTGGCGATGTGCATCTGCCCTAGCTGCGTGACTATGCCTGTGAGGGCGCTGTGAAGTTCGATCTTAACTACGATCATCCCGTCACCCTCCGGAGAACTTCAAGGCGGTACGTATGCACCCGTACATAGCTTTTAAGTGACGCCATGTGGTGAGGTATGTCGTTGATCTCCAGCTGACACACAAGGCCCTGTTTCTCGGCCTCGTTCATCTGCTCCATCAGGGTCTCGAGCGTGGCCTTCATCTGAGCCATGCGGGCGTTGTCGTCCATATCGCTTACTCCGGCAGGCTGGCGATGTAGAGGTCGTTCTGCAGACGGTAGCCTTCGAGCGGCCAGATCTGAGCTCGAGCCTTGTCGAAGCTGACCTTGCGACCGATCTCCTCGTTGCAGTTTTCCTTCGATACGACGGAAGCCTCTCCGCGCACCGTGAAGCCGTTCTTGAGCGTGATTTCGCAGACCATCACCTTGCCGCTGGGCAGGACAGTAAACGTCTTATCGACGATCAGCGAGTCGATATGCTCAGGCGTGACGCGTGGTGCCGTGAGGCCGGCGTCCTTTATCATCTTGTCGACCTGGGCTTCGTATTCTTTTGACATGTTCTTCTCCTGGGAATTAATTGCACTGTTGCTGAAAACAAAGCGGGCGATGATGGCATTCCGCACCACCACCGCCCTGTTGATGAGCGGGAGTTGAACCCGCTACCTAATCCTTAGAAGGGATTTGCTCTACCAAATGAGCTATCATCTAGTCTGACCCGGCTCCGGCTATCCGTCGGTCTCGTACTGACATTATCACCCACTCTACCACTGAGTTACCACAGCATTGATTTTTGGGGCTGTGGGCGGGACTCGAACCCGCGACTGGCGATTTGAAAAACGACCTTCG
The DNA here is from genome assembly GCF_049065885.1 of Brucella sp. IR068. Lineage (NCBI taxonomy): Bacteria > Pseudomonadati > Pseudomonadota > Alphaproteobacteria > Hyphomicrobiales > Brucellaceae > Brucella > Brucella sp. IR068. Next base: position 249,611 of record NZ_JBAKHE010000007.1, read on the forward strand.
CTACCTTCTGCCTCGTCGTCTGTGCTGACACTGAGAGGGTCAACAGACTGACTAGGGTACTGACTTCCGGGCTACCGTGTCAGACACGGCTCCGGCTTTTAGACTGACAACAATACTACCCTCTTGGGTCTGGGCGGGGACACCTTCCGGGGCAGGAAGGTTCGAGCTGCGGGGGCTTTGCTCTTGTCCCCAAACTGTGATGGGCAGGCGGCGGTTGGGCTTGTAGGCTCCGAGGTGCTGGTCGGATTACCCGCCACCTGCCCTATCCCGGCCTTAGCCGAGAATGTAATCCATGATCTGCTTGCCGACCTGCAGGTTCTGCGTCTCGACCGTATTGGCCATCTGACGCGCCTTCTTCACGGCGTTGAGCATCTTGTCGATGCGAGCGAGGACGTCCGACTTGCGCGCCGGGGTCCACATGCCCGAGACATGCGTGGTTTCAATCTTCGCGACCGGGACGTCGACAGTCCACTTCTCAATCTGGGCCGGATGCTTGTCGGTCGGGGCGACGAGGACCTTGTGTTCAATCTGTTTCTCGGTGCGCTTCGTACCCTGGGGAGCCGAGCGGTAGACGCCCGCGCCTGCTGCAAGGTCTTCGTTCCAGATCAGCGACGGATCGAGTGTCGGGGTGGCGAGAACCAACTGCTGGACGGTCTTCAGGCGGGTTTCCAGTCCGAGCAGGAAGGTCGCTGGCAGGTCGGTGCCGATGGTGACGCCGTCGATGACGAGGTCCGTCTTGGCGCGCTGGTTGGCTTCTTCCTTCTGCAGAAGTGCGTCATAGAGACGGGCGACCGGTTCCAGAGCGTAGACCAGCTTCGCGTCGACCGTGGTGACAAGCTTCTTTTCTTCCTGCTCGTTTTCCTGGGAGCGAGCCTCGTCGAAGTAGGTCACCGTCTTGACGTGACCCTTGAAGTGATCAGGCTTCTTCGTGAAGGTGACGGCGGTTTCTTCGACCAGCGCCTTCGCGGTGTTGGTCAGGTCGGCCTCGACGGCCAACAAGGCATGTAACTGCGGGACTTTCTTATCTGCCACGTCACCCTCCTTGGTGTTGATTGGCTTGTTCACTTTGTATGGTCTTACCGTACTGGCCGTGCAATTAATTGCAAGAGGTATTTTGCAGTTAATTGCATTATTTTGCAGCAATCAAACGAACGCTGCAGGATCGACCTCCCCATTCTTGCTAAGCAGTTCCTCGCAGGCCCAAGCCAGAGCCAACAGAGCAGACGCCCACCGCTGCGATCCTAGCATCCAGTCGCCGCGAGCATTCTGTACGAACGTGATCTTCGGCATAGGATCGAGCTTCCAATAGACGAACAGCTTCCCGTTCTTGCGCAGATGGGTGATCTGTTTCGGCGTGTCGAGCGCTACCCGTTGCTGCAGCTTTTCTGCTGATTTTGCGCCGACATTACCGCGGCCAAGGCCGAACACCGGCTTGTTCTTCGCCTCCTCTTGGCGCTGACGCTCGCGTTCCCGGCGACGTTCCTCGAAGGCTTTGCTTGCCTTGGCTCGGGCTTCAACGGCCCCACCACGCACATTTACGGACCTGATGCCCAGTTTCAGCTGACTTGAAAGGCCCCGTACATAATCCGGCGAGCACCCCACCCTTTCAGCGAGCTGCACGGTTGTCATTTTTGGGTGAAGCTTGTGGAGATCAAGTACGAGGCTTTTTTTCGATACCTTCATGGCAATCTCTTGAAATTAATTGCACAGTCAGGCATCGAGTTCAGCAAGGCGCTTTTCGAGTACCTGAACCCTATTGCGAAGCGGTTCGATCTGGCGTGTGGCGTCGTTGAGAACCTTCTCCTCTGCCTTCGCCAGATCCTTCTTGAGAGACTCCAAATCTTCACGTAATGCAACAATCTTCGGGTCCTCCCGGATCTCTCCGTATGCCTCCCGACGAATTTTCTCCACGGCATTTGGGGCGACCTCTAGCTGCTTGCCAATGCGTTCGTCCGACCAGCCTTTTTCATAACGGCCCTGAGCCTCGTCGAATACGCTTTCGAGCAGGCTATAGACCTGTCGGGCGATCTTCGGATTAATTTCGATCGTGGACGGCTCACCTTTGGCCGGCAGGGTAATATCAAACCTGGCGATCTTGTTAGCAGCTTCGGCAAAGCGAGTGATGGAGTTGTCCGCAACGTCCTTGATGGACTTGTGCGGTACTTGTTCGGTCTGTTTCGGTGCCACTGGCGTTTTCTCCTTCTTCTGGCAGCCTGGGCATATCGGGCTGTGCCGGTGAGACAGTAGCCACCCTGTCTGACGCATCATCCTATTCAGCGCCTCGGGTGGCATGTTGGCTTTGTAGTTTTTGGTCAGTTCCTCCCCGCAATCACACTTGATCATGAAGTGCATCTTGCGGGTGCCCGGAACATTGACTCTCTGGATGCCGAGTTCTTCGAGCTCCGAGAGGTAGCGATCGATGACCGAGGCTGCCTTCCCCATCCTAGCCTCCGCAATATGCGCGGGTACGTGCGTCCCGGATGATCTGGCCCCGACGGTACGTGAACTTGTTCTCGACCATCTGGCGAGCTGCGGCAGGGTTCATGCCGGTATCGGCAATACCGAGAAGGATTTGCTTCTCGGCCTGTACGAGCGTGTTCTCCCCGCAACGATCTGCGAGGAGCTTGAGCTGGACGGCTTCCGTGAAGTGCGGATTGTCGTTCCAAGCTGGGAGCGATGCGCACCCTGCGAGGGAGACAATCATTGCCATGGCGATATTCTTCATAGTCGTGACCCTCCTTGGTCTTTAACTAACTATGGCTGAAAGCCTACCGTTTTGAAATTAATTGCATAATCGTCACCAGCCCTCGCGCTGGATGCGGGCGAACTCCTGATTCGCTCTTTCGATTGCTGCTGCGAAGTCCTGAGTGATGATCGGGTTGAGCTGATCGTGCAGATTGCTCATTGCCCGCTGCTCATGCAGGTTCGGAGCGACCCCGAGCGGCCACTTGCGCATGTACTGGCCGAACAGGAGAACGTCGCCGTAATCCACGTCATAGTGGCGGGCGATCGACAGGAACGGGTAGCTTCGGCTTACCTTCATACTCACACCCGCTCGTCTTCGCTGTTGAGTTCCTTGCCGCCGCGGCTGGTCTTCGCAATCTCCGCGATGGTGACGAGGAGCGCGATGACCGTGGCGACGAGGATCAGGAACGTGAAGACGACCTGCTGAAGCGGGTCCCGAAAAAACCAGGCCGAGAAGCTGGCCACCCAACCGAAGTAAGCCGTGGCGATATACGACACGGCCACCAGGCATATCAACAGGATCATGAAATTAATTGCATATTTCCTCAAGGCACATCCTCCGGGTCTACGGGCATTCCGTCGATGTGGATGCCGTCTATGGACAGATTTTCTTCGATATCGGCAATCATCTTATCGACATACTCGCCCAGGACCCCGTCTTCGAGCAGCCGATCCATGATGAAGCGTGGCAGCTCCATGCTGTCCCACTCGATCTGATCTTCCAGAGGTGCGGCGTGCAGACGGACTCGGCATTTGCCCACTTCCACCGCCCGGTCCCCTGGCCCAAGCAAATCACGTAGCTTGATGAGCTCCTCACGCTGCTGGATACTGTCGGCCAGCTTTTGCGCCTCTTCTCGCGACATTCTCATTGGTTTTTGCCCTTTCCTGGCGGTTAGAAACCCCACTCATCGTATATCATACGAGCCGGCTTCTCGGGTTCCGGCTTCGGTTCTTCTGCTGCGCACAAGACCGCCAACAGACGATAGGTTCCGGTCAGGTCAAGGTATGCCATCCCGGCTTCCATCGCCTTGTATGGTTCATCGCGCTCAATGCATTCGATCATCCGGTTGATCAGTCCGGTGGCCTTGTTCGTGTCGGTCAGCCCCATGTCACGGCAGTGTCGGAATGCCTCCTGAGCCCGATATGTCGGAACCGGCTTCCCGAATGCGGCCATCCCCTCCCCAGTGAGGGCGTCAGACGCCCTCTGAGATTGTTGCTCTATGGTATTGATGAACTCAGCCATCGTGGTTCTCCGGGTGCAGTTTCTGATCTGTCTTGTCGGCGCAGCCGGGGCATTCGCCGTCGAAGCCGTCACCCCCAGCCTCGCGAGCGATGATCTTGTTTGCGAGAGCCTCATACTGCTCGGCACGACCGACGCATGCTTCCCTAGCTTCCTTGTTTCCTGCCACGTCGTCGTTCCAGAAGAGCTGGGCGTCCCTACGCTCACCAGCGGCCATCTCAGGCAGAAGCCCCTTGAGTAGCTCGACTTCCTTATCTTCAAGCTTGATCCACATTCGACCCTCCTTGGTCCTTTGATCTGATTTTACATGCCGATCTGGAAAGTGCAATTAATTGCAGAACCCAAAGCAAGAAAAAAGCCAGGTCTCCCCGGACTTTCTCTTTTTACAGGAGGCTGTTCGCGCAGGCGGCCATGGCCACGTCGCGCTTGACGTCCCTAACTTCCTTCTTCGCTTGGACCATGCAGTCAAGCAGGCGGGCGTGAGATATCCGGCTGTACTTATCGCCGAGCGAATCAATCTCCCGCCCCCAATAGGTGATGTTCGACAGGACGCTCGTGCTCTCGCCGTAAACATTCATGGTCTGCAGGAGCTTGGTCTTCAGTTCTGAAGATGATCCGTTTAAGTTCGCCACCGCACGATCGAGCGCTTGCTCCACAGTATCGACGGGCCCACTATCGGCGTTCTTCGCCCGGATGATCATACCGTTTACTAAGGCGAAGCCTACAATAGCCACGGCCCCGATTGCCCAAAGACCGAACGCCTTCTTATAGCTCCACTTCGCCTTGCGGGCTCCGATCGTCTCCTGGCTCACCCCGACCTCCTGTCCGTGACATGATTTGGGGTTGTAGTAGCCAGTGATCGGGGTAGTCAATCCATTTGCGCCAGCATCGAACGTACTAACCACCGTAGACAGTGTCTGTGCAGTAGGCAATTGCGAGTTGTCGCGCGCTACACCAGATCCTTCTCTTCAAGGAGGCTCTGCTGAGCTGTGAGCCGCCACACCCGACCGCGTAGATGTTCAACCTCGCATTGCGACTTCGGTATCCAGACAGACTGCTCCTCGTCACCATCCGAGCTTACCAGCACTGCCTTCTCCGTCTGGTGGTGCATGTAAACTTCAATATCTTCGAGGTTTGAGCGCATCACAGACCCTCCGGTGGTTCAGGCAGATCTTCATTCAGATCAATCACCCCCAGCTCCGAACCATCCTGATCGTCGACAGAGACATTGAATAAGTGGACGGCAGGCTTGTGGTAGTCGAAATCAATATCGTCATCGCCTCCCCCGTTCGGTTCGAAGTGCTTGCTCATCTGGAACGTAGGTTCCTGTATTTTTCGCTTGGCGTCCTCGAGTGAGTCAGCCTCAACGGTGATCGTTCCGTAGTATCTAACGGCTATACCCGCGCTAAACTCGAACTTAGCCATACGGCGCCCTCCTTGGCCTCAATGAATGATGCCCCCAATCTTACTTGAGGGCACCAAATATGCAATTAATTGCAACTATCTTTCAGCTGAAAGTCGCCGCTAGAAGAACGACTTCAAAACCAGCGAGGCTACACCCGCCATGATCAGGCCGAGCATCCAGCTGTGAAGCTTCAGTGTCGACTTCAGGTCTTTGATATCTGCGCTCTGGTTCGCCACTTCTTCAGCCGCTTTCTGGGCCAGTTCGTCGGCAACGTTAGCCGATTTCAAGGCCCGATAGAGGTTACCGGACATAACGGTCATTCCGTCACCTCAATATAGCGCGTAGTGGTTGGGATTGCCATACTTACCCTCCTTGGTTGGTGGCTACATTTTCATCTTATCTGGATGACCGAGGATTGCAATTAATTGCAAGGTAAAAATAGAGAAAAAGCGCCGCGGAGGCGCTTCATCTCAGATCATGGCCATGCCACCATTGACGTGCAGGGTCTGGCCGGTCACATAAGCTGCCTCATCGCTTGCCAGATAGACGACGGCAGCAGCAATATCGCCCCCAACGCCCATGCGCTTCATGGGGATATTGCTCATGATCGCATCCTTCTGC